>NZ_JAVKLW010000118.1:0-11665 GCF_031538885.1 Limnohabitans sp. | reverse complement strand
TGCAACTTGTCGCGCCAGCCACGCATCCAACCGCTCGGGCATGTCAATGACGGGGACGCGGTTGCGTCCACATTGCTCGCTCGCACTGGCGGCCACGGCTTGCCAATGCGCTTGCTTTTTCTCTGCGCGTTCACCTGTCAGACGCATCACGCTGCGCTCGGTCATCAAGGGAGTGATGCGGTGCACCCCCAGCTCAGTGGCTTTTTCCACCAACCAATCCATGCGCTCGTTGGCGGGCATGCCCACAGCGAGGCGCACTTGGACCGACGCTTCGCATTCCACGCCGCGGTGCGCACCCACCACCACACGCACATCGCTGCGGCCCATGTGTTGCACTTCGGCGCTGAACTCGCCACCTTCGCCGTTGAACAGGGTCAAGGTGTGGCCAGGCTGCATGCGCAGCACTTGCACATGGCGGGCTGCGGTAGGGGGTAAATCCACCACTTGGCCTGACACCAAGGGCATGGGGCAATAAAAGCGCGCCACCTTACGCCCGTCCGCCCGCGTTGGGGGTCAAACGAGGAAAGGCCAAGCTGATGGCAGGTTCGGTGCCTTCGATCTTGTCGATCAAGCGCAGCAGTGGCGTGAGCTCGCTGTAGCGACTGGCGGTGGCGCGGATGTAGTGGATGAAGCGCGGCGCATCGGCCAAGTACTTAGGCTTGCCATCGCGCAGGGTGAGACGCGCAAAGATACCCGCCACTTTGAGGTGGCGTTGCAGGCCCATCCACTCCACGGCGCGGTAGAAAGCGCCAAAGTCGTTGTGCCAGCCATCGAAGTCCATCAGGCCCAATTTGCGCGCACGCTCCCAATAGCGGACGGTGATGTCGAGCACAAAGTCTTCCTCCCAAGTCAAAAACGCATCGCGCATGAGGCTGGCAATGTCGTAGGTGACGGGGCCGTAGGCGGCATCTTGAAAGTCCAACACGCCCAAGCGCTGTTCGCTGGGGTCATGCGGCATCATCAAATTGCGTGGCATGAAGTCACGATGCACATACACGCGGGGCGCGGCCAAGTTGCGTTTCACGATGGTCTGGAAAGTCTTGTCCAGCATGTCGCGCTGGGTGCTGTCGATGTTCAGCTGGCGGTGCTGGGTGAGGTACCAATCGGGGAACAGCGACAGCTCGCGTTGAAGCAAGGCATCGTCATACGCGGGCAGCACGCCGGGTCGGCTGCTTTGTTGCAGTGCCAGCAAGGCATCGACGGCACGCATGTACAGGCCGTGGTTGGCCTGTGGGTCGTCACGTTGGATGACGTCCATCATGGTGTGTGAGCCGATGTCGCCCAGCAACATGAAGCCCTGCGGTTCGTCCCAGGCCAAGATGCGGGGAGCGTACAAGCCCGCATCGCGCATCAAACGGGCAATGCGTACAAAGGGCTCGCAGTTTTCTTTGTCAGGCGGGGCGTCCATGACGATGCACGAGCCGTCGGCTGTATCGACACGGAAATAGCGCCTGAAACTGGCGTCCGCTGAAGCGGCGCGTACGGTGGCAGGTCGTACCCCTTGCTCGCTGACTTGGGCATCTAGCCACTGGCGAAAAGCCACTTGGCGCTCGGGCTGGGCCCATTCAATGGAGGCTTGGAGGGGTGTGCCCACAGGCGGGGAAGTAAAGGGTGTGCTCATGGATAATCTAAATTCTACAAACGGCCCCAAATAGTCCCGACTTTTCGGGCTTCTGTTGTAAGGGCCGCCCTATCGAAGGTCTTCCTGTTTTCATGCTGTTGCTTGATTTTCACCGCCAAACTCGAGCCTTGTCTTGGCTGATCGTTGGCGCGCTTGGCGGGAGCGCAGGGGTACAAGCGCAAATCGTCAAGGCACCGCCGCTGGTGTTAAAGCCCAGCAGCTTGTTAGAGGAGCGTTTGTCGCCGCAAACTCGCAAACAGCTACCCACCTATTTGCAAAGCAATACGCTCAATGAGCGCACCCATCAACAAACGGTCCTCGATGGACAAGTGATCGTGCGGCGTGGCGAGCTTTTGCTCAAAGCCGATCAAGTCGATTACGACCAAGTCGACGATTTCGCCAAAGCGCGCGGGAATGTGTACATCAATTTATCTGGCAATGTCTACGAGGGCCCTGCGCTTGACTTGCATCTGGATGCGTTCGAAGGTTTCTTCACACAGCCCAGCTACCGCTTCTTAAAGAACAAGGCTTACGGCCGTGCGGATCGCATTGATTTTGTAGACCCCGCACATACGGTCATGCATA
The DNA here is from genome assembly GCF_031538885.1 of Limnohabitans sp. GTDB lineage: Bacteria > Pseudomonadota > Gammaproteobacteria > Burkholderiales > Burkholderiaceae_C > Limnohabitans. Next base: position 9,459 of record NZ_JAVKLW010000118.1, on the reverse strand, counting down.
ACGCCAGCTTCACCACCTGCCAGCGTAAGCCTGGGCCAGATTGGGTTCCCGACTGGTTTTTCAAAGGCGACAAAATTTCCATTGATAACGACCGCAACGTGGGTTTGGTGCAAGGGGCGACGGTTCGCTTCAAGGGCGTCCCGATCTTGCCCTTTCCCGATGTGGAGTTTCCGCTCAACGACGAGCGCAAATCTGGGCTACTGCCACCCAACATCGGCATCGACAACATTGGTGGCCTGGAATACACACAGCCTTACTACTGGAACTTAGCACCCAACAGAGATGTCACGTTCTATCCCACGTATTGGAGCAAACGCGGCATTAATTTAGGCACCGAGTTTCGCTACATAGAGAATGCCGCGCCGCGTCCCCCTTTCCAAGGCGTGATGCGCTTTGATTACATGGAGAAGGATCTGCTGCGTAACGACTCGCGTCGCTGGGGAGCGAACTTCGCACACACGGGGTTGATTGACCCCTACCTAGCAGGCGGCGGCTTGGGCCTCAACCTGAGCGTCAACCGCGTGAGCGACGATGATTACTGGAAGGACTTTTCCATCACCAACGGGATAGGTGTGCAACGTTTGCTGTCGAGTGACGCTGGTCTGACATGGACTAACGGCACACTGACCACAGGTATGCGTGCACAGAAATGGCAAACCCTGCAGGACTTGGCGAACCCACTCAACCGCATCACGCCGCCATTTGACCGACTGCCTCAAATAACGGCGAGTTTGCAAAAATTTAACATCGCCAATGGGTTTGATTTCCGACTAGATGGGGATTTCACACGGTTCTCATCGGTACGAACGGACGATTGCGCCAATGTGGCGATCCATAGTCTCTCCACTTATAGCAACTGCGCACCTAACGCAGATCGGGCGGTGTCCATTGTTCAACTCAGTCGCCCCTTTGTTTCGCCCTACGGTTATTTGACGCCCAAATTGCAATTGCTTGGACGTAGTTATCAGTTTGACGGGGGCTTACCCAGCACCTCGTTTTATGGCGCACACCAAGGCAAAACCAGTGCCAGCGTGAGTGTGCCGACTTTCAGTCTGGATGCAGGGATGGCTTTTGAGCGCAACAACCGTTTGTTCAGCCGTGATTGGATACAAACCTTAGAGCCCCGTATTTTTTACGTCCACACACCTTATCGCAACCAAAACTATTTGCCCAACTACGACTCGGGTAGCAACGCATTCAACTTTGCCAGCATCTTTACCGAAAACGCTTTTGGGGGCTATGACCGTATCTCTGACAGCAAGTTGCTCACCGTAGGTGCCACGTCTCGTTTCATTGACCCAGAAACGGGGGCTGAAGGCGCACGATTTGGTATCGCCCAGCGTTTGCGTATGCAAGAGCAACAAGTGACCCTGCCCGATGACCCCACCGCCAAGGCCGGCATCAGTGACGTGTTGGCCGGAGCCAGTTTGAATCTCTCACGCGCTTGGGCGCTTGACTCGACCGTGCAATACAACCCAAAAACCAACAATTTCATGCGCCGCGTAGTTGGTGGACGTTACAGCCCTAGCTCTTACCGTGTGATCAATGCCGCATGGCGCACGGGAAACGACGAATCGGCCAACCCTGTCTCGCAACAACTGGACGTGGGCTGGCAATGGCCACTGCACGACTTGTGGGGCGGCGCAGATGGTGATGATGGTCAAGGTCGCGGCTTAGGCGAAGGTCGTTGGTATAGCGTGGCGCGTGTGAACTATGACATGCTTAACAAGAAGGCCATCGAATCCGTGGTTGGCTTCGAATACGATGCAGGATGTTGGCTGAGTCGTACCGTGATTGAACGTTTGCAAATTGCCGATGGTTTGGCGCGACAACGCATCTTGTTCCAGCTCGAGTTTGTCGGCTTATCTCGGATCGGCACGAATGCGCTGGGCTCTATGCGAAACAACGTCCCGCGCTACCAACCTCTGCGCCAACCGACCATGAACCCTAGCCGTTTTGGCAATTACGATTGACGATGACCATGCTCTTTGCAAAACCCCGTTCTTACCTTTTGTGGGCCTTGATGTCATGGGCCGTGTCTATCTCGGCACAAACGCCTGCAAGCAACCGTGACTTCATCGTCGCCGTCGTTGACTCGGTGCCCATCACGAACCACGACGTCAGCCTACGAGCGCCACAGTTGCGCGAACAGCTCAAACAACAAGGCCGTCCGATCCTTGAGGGCGAGGCACTGCTCAAGGCGGCGCTGGAAAGATTGATTGTTGAAAAGGCATTGCTCCAACACGCCAAAGAACTGAGCGTCCCGATCGAAGACGACGCTGTGAACCAAGCCGAGCAACGCTTGGCCGCGCAAAACCAAATGAGTGTTGAAGCGCTACATAAAAAAATCAGCGCCGAAGGTACAAGCGTGGAGCGCTTGCGTCAAAATTTGCGCGATCAACTGACCTTGCAACGCCTGACAGACCGCAGTGTGCCAAGTCGCATCAAAGTCAGTGACATAGAAATTGACCAAGCCATTCGTGAACGCCAAACAGCCAGCATGGGCACCAACCCAGACATTGAGTTGGGTCATATCTTGATCGCCGTGCCTGAAAAAACAACTGATGCCGAAGTACTCGCGTTACAAACCAAAGCGCAAACTGTTTTGGCAAATGCCAAACGTGGCGATGACTTTGCGCGTCTGGCCAAAGAGTTCTCCGACGGTACCGAACGTGACAAAGGTGGTTTGATGAGACTACGTGCAGCCAGCCAGTACCCCACATTGTTTGTAGATGCTACAAAAAGCTTAACCGTAGGGGATGTGACGATGGTGCGCTCTGGTGCAGGCTTTCATGTACTCAAGCTACTCACCAAACGCGCCAGCAGCGTACTCACCGTCACCCAAACGCATGCACGTCACATCCTTTTGCGTCCAGGCGGTCAACTCAGTCAGCCAGCCGCACGTGCGCAGCTGGCTGACTACAAACGCCAAATTGAAGCGGGCAAGGCAGACTTTGCCAAGCTCGCGCGTGAACACTCGCAAGACGGAAGCGCTGCGGAAGGTGGCGATTTAGGCTGGGCATCGCCCAGCATGTTTGTGCCTGAGTTTGAAGAAGTCATGAACCAGCTCCAACCTGGTCAAATCGCGGACCCCAATGTTTCTCGCTTTGGCGTTCATTTGCTTCAGGTGCTTGAACGCCGCGAAGCATCCATCAGCGAACGCGAACTTCGCGACATGGCTCGCAATCATTTGCGCGAGAAAAAATTTGATGAAACCTACCAACTCTGGGCACAAGAAGTCCGTGGCCGCGCTTATGTCGAATACCGCGATGCGCCTCAGTAACTAAAGCACGTCTTGAAACACATCGCTCGCAAACGTTTCGGTCAACACTTCTTAACCGATGGCGCCATCATTGAAAGCATCGTCGACGCCATCTGCCCACAGGCGGGTGAGCCGGTGGTTGAGATTGGTCCGGGCTTGGCCGCGCTTACCCAACCCTTGGTGGAACGTTTAGGTCATCTCAATGTCATTGAACTCGACCGTGATTTGGCGACACGCTTGCGTGAGCATCCGCACCTGAACGTGATCGAGTCCGACGTGTTGCGCGTGGACTTCACTCAGTTGGCCGCCACCTTGAAGGCTCCCAAATTACGCTTGGTGGGCAACCTGCCTTACAACATCTCCTCACCCATCTTGTTTCACCTGCTTGGGCATGTGGCGGTGATTGAGGATCAACACTTCATGCTGCAAAAAGAAGTGATTGACCGCATGGTGGCTAGCCCCAGCAGCAGCGATTACAGCCGCTTGAGCGTGATGCTGCAATGGCGCTACGCCATGGAAGACGTGCTGTTTGTGCCCCCCGCGTCGTTTGACCCGTCACCCCGTGTGGACAGCGCGGTGGTACGCATGGTGCCTTTGGCAACACCCCCTCAGCTTGATGTCAAGCTCATGGAAGAGATGGTGAAAGTGGCGTTCAGCCAGCGTCGCAAGTTGTTGCGCCACACCTTGGGGCGCTGGTTAGAGGGGCGAAACTTTGCAGGCCACTTTGATGTGCAACGCCGCGCCGAAGAGGTACCCGTGGCCGAATACGTGGCCTTGGTTCAAAACCTCTGAACCAACAAGTCCCTGCCACAACAGGCCTTGCCTGTGAGCTCATGGACAAACACACGGGCATAAAAAACCCGTCAGCAGCGAGCTGCGACGGGTTTTTGTGTCAACGCTGCATTGCAGCAGCTTGGCATTTAGGCCGCTGTTTGCCAGTAGCCTGCGTTGAAAGGGCTGCTCATGCGCAAGGCCATGGGTGAGACATCCACCAACTTGTCGGTTGGCATCTTTTCGCCTTCTTCCAACAACTTGATGCCTTCGGATGACATGCCTGCCGCTTTTTCAGCCGAGGGGGCACGGGCCACAGAGAACGAGTAAAAGCAGCGAAACGCCACTTTGCGATCAGACCAATAGTCAGCCGCTTCGCGGAAGATGTCCAACAGCTGCTCACGCGCTTCTTTGTCGAACTTGGCATGGGCAGGAATGTGCTCTAACACCAAGATAAAGCCAGGCTGTGGGCCAGACTTGTGCAAGGGATCGGTCATGCCGTCATACAGTGAGTCAAAGTTCTTGCTGGCTTGCGCCGACAAATTGAACTCTTTGGAGATGATGTCCAAGATGTCTTGCTTGCTTTGGGCTTGCGCCAGATTGACATATAAGAAGTGGTGACCAAGGCCTTGTGCGGCCTCTTGCAGCTCAGGAACGCGGAAAGCGCGGATGGACTGGACGATGTTGGTTTTAACGGTACGCAGTGGCATAAGGAGTATTTGTTTTATGTTCGGGTTTACCCGAAATTCAAAACCATAAGTGTCTTCGACTTGAAGCAAAAAAGCAAGGCCCCCCATTTCTGGAAGGGCCTTGAAGGGTTACTTAACCCAAATTAACTCATTTGGTGTAAGCGCCAAGTCTCAGCGGGCTGCGCTGGCGTCTGCCACCGTGAGGGCGGTCATGTTCACAATGCGGCGCACCGTGGTGCTGGCTGTCAAGATGTGTACTGGTTTGGCTGCGCCCAAAAGCACGGGGCCAATGGCAATGTTGCCGCCGGCTGCTGTTTTCAGCAGGTTGTAGGCAATGTTGGCCGAATCTAAATTGGGCAAGACCAACAAGTTGGCATCGCCAATGAGGGTGGTATCGGGCATGTGAGCCATGCGCGCGGCACCGTCCAAGGCGCTGTCGCCATGCATTTCACCGTCCACCTCAAGCCAAGGGGCTTTTTTCTTGACCAAGGCCAAGGTTTCGCGCATTTTCAGGGCGGAGGGTTGATCGCTGCTGCCGAAATTGGAGTGCGATAACAAAGCGGCCTTGGGATGGATGCCAAAGCGACGCATTTCTTCTGCGGCCATCACAGTGATCTCTGCCAGTTGTTCCGCGCTGGGGTCGTAGTTGATGTGAGTGTCAACCAAGAAGACTTGTCGGTCGGGCAACAGCAAGCCGTTCATAGCGGCGTAGGTGCTCACGCCTTTGCGATTGCCAATCACCTCATCGACATATTTCAAATGCGTGAGGGGCGTGCTCCACGTCCCGCAGATCAGGCCATCGACTTCGCCTTTGTGCAGCATCATGGTGCCAATCAGCGACAAGCGGCGACGCATGTCAATTTTGGCCAACTGTTCGGTCACGCCTTTGCGGGCGGTCATCTTGTAATAGGTTTGCCAGAAATCGCGGTAGCGGTGGTCTTGCTCGACGTTGACCACGTCATAGTCCACGCCTTCTTTGAGGCGCAGGCCAAATTTCTCGATGCGCTGGGCAATCACGGCAGGGCGACCAATCAAGGTGGGTTTGGCCAAGCGCTCGTCCACCACGATTTGCACGGCACGCAAGACGCGCTCTTCCTCGCCCTCGGCGTAGCACACACGCTTTTTGCTGGCGCGCTTAGCGGCCGCGTAAATCGGCTTCATGATGGAACCAGACGCATAGACAAAGCCTTGCAGCTTCTCAATGTAGGCTTCCATGTCTTGAATCGGGCGCGTGGCCACCCCACTGTCTGCGGCGGCTTTGGCCACGGCAGGCGCGATCTTCATCATCAAGCGCGGGTCAAATGGCTTGGGAATGAGGTACTCAGGGCCAAAGGCCAAGGTCTCGCCCGCATAAGCAGCGGCCACTACTTCGCTTTGTTCGGCTTGAGCCAACTCGGCAATCGCATAGACCGCTGCAATTTCCATCTCATCCGTGATGGTGGAAGCACCGGCATCCAATGCGCCACGGAAGATGTAGGGGAAGCACAGCACGTTGTTGACTTGGTTGTGATAGTCGCTGCGGCCTGTGGCGATGATTGCGTCATCGCGCACGGCTTTGACCTCTTCGGGCGTGATCTCTGGGTTGGGATTGGCCAAGGCCATGATGATGGGCTTGGCGGCCATCTTCTTGACCATCTCCGGCTTGAGCACACCGCCTGCGGACAGCCCCAAGAACACATCAGCGCCTTCGATGATGTCATTCAAGGTGCGGGCCTCTGTTTTTTGGGCGAACTGAATCTTGTCTTCGTCCATCAACTCGGTGCGGCCTTCAAACACCACGCCCGCCAAGTCGGTGACGTAAATGTTTTTGCGGGGCATGCCCATCTTGAGCAACAGGCCTAAGCAAGCCAACGCCGCAGCACCTGCGCCCGAGGTCACGAGTTTGACGTTTTTGATGTCTTTGCCTGCGACCTTGAGGCCGTTCAAAATGGCTGCGCCCACGGTGATGGCGGTGCCGTGCTGGTCGTCGTGAAAGACGGGGATCTTCATGCGTTCGCGCAACTTACGCTCCACATAAAAGCAATCAGGCGCCTTGATGTCTTCGAGGTTGATGCCACCGAAGGTGGGCTCTAGCGACGCAATGATGTCCACCAACTTGTCGAGGTTCTTTTCGTCAATCTCCAAATCGAACACATCAATGCCCGCAAACTTTTTGAACAAGACGCCCTTGCCCTCCATCACTGGCTTGGAGGCCAGTGGACCAATGTCGCCCAAGCCCAACACGGCCGTGCCGTTGGTGATCACGGCCACCAAGTTGCCACGGCTGGTGTACTTGAATGCGTTATTGGGATCTTTAACGATTTCTTCGCAAGGAGCGGCCACGCCAGGTGAGTAAGCCAACGCCAAATCATGTTGATTGACCAATTGCTTGGTGGCGTGAATCGCCACTTTGCCGGGGGTCGGGAACTCGTGGTACTCAAGGGCTGCGCGACGCAATTCTGTGCGCGCCTCAGCGCTGTTGTGTGATGGGCTGGAACTCATTGAAATCTCCTTGTTACGCAAAAGGCGGTGTGCTTTTGCAAAGCGCACCGCCTCAGCTTGTGTGTTCATTTTAGGCATCTGTCTCACCCCATTTGTGCGGGGATGTGCGTACCCAAGTGGTGATGGTTTTTACTTATTCGCAAAAGCGAACTTAAGCGGCCACACACTTGACCTGTTCCGCTCGGCGCACGGTTTGGGCACCACTCAGCACAAAGCCACGCACTTGCATCTGGTCATCCACAAAATGCCATATGCCGGCTTCCACCTGCATCCAGCGGCCTTGCGTTCCAGGCAATGCTGCTGCCACCACCAAGGGCAATGCCGGTGTCTTGACCGCCACGGGCATCAACGCGAATTGCAAATCGACGGACATACCTGCAAGGGTCTGCCCCAGGGCTTTGGCCGCCGCCATGATGGGCATGACATAGGGCATGGGGCGCACTGGTTTGCAACTGCGCATTCACCACAATGCCGCGCTCTGTGGCCAGGCCCGCGGTTTGAGCCAGCACAGTATCGGCACGCAAGCCCACGGCACTGAGCACCACATCCACCACGGCTGTTTGGCCGTTGGCAAAAGTGACCTCGCATGCATCGTCGACACGATTCACCGCCGTCGCGGATGTTCCGAAATGCCAATGCACATGCAAGTCTTCAAGTGCTTCACGTAAGGCTGCGCTGGCCTCGGCTGGCAACAGTGCGGCCAGCGGTTCGGCAGCGGGGTCAACCACCTGCACCGCATAGCCAGACGCCGCCAAGTCGTTGGCAAATTCACAGCCAATCAACCCCGCACCGATGATGAGCACGCGCGCCTGCGGTGCCAGCTTGGCACGGAACGCGGCATAGTCATCCAACGAATTGACCGACATCACCTCTTCAGCCGCATTGCCCATCAAGCGCAGGCGAATGGGCTGCGCTCCCGTGGCAAGCACCAATTGCCGATAAGCAAATGCGCCCTTGCTGGCGGTGTGCACCTCTTGGGTCTGCACATCAATGCCTGTGACTTGCGTGTGCTGCAACAGGGTGACGCCCAAGGAGGCCTCCATCTTCTCAGCCGGCGTGGTGACCAACCGCGCAGCGTCCTTGCCTTGCACCAAAGCGTTGGACAGTGCGGGCTTGGCGTAGAAGTCGCCGGCATCCGCTGTGATCATTACCACCGGTGTGGTGGTGTCGAGCTTGCGAAACTCGCGCACCGCCGACCAGCCCGCGAGGCCAGAGCCGATCACCAACACGGGACCATCGAGGTGACGTTGTGCAGTCATGGTGTGCCCTTAGATTTCGATGGCTTCGAAATCGGCCTTGGCCACGCCGCAGTCTGGGCAAGCCCAGTCTTGTGGCACATCCGCCCACTTGGTGCCTGGTGCAATGCCGTCTTCTGGGCGGCCTGCGGCCTCGTCGTACACAAAGCCGCAAACGATGCAGATGAAAGATTTGAAATTAGCGTTGCTCATGATTTTTTCCTTTGTTGGGTTCAGTTAATTTGGTGTTGACTTAGGCAGCGGCTTTGACTTTGTCGAGCTGGACTTGGTAGTGGTTAGCATGGCGCTCTTCGACTTTGGCCAAGGCGGCAAACCGCTTTTGGGCTTTTACCAAGGTCGCGGTGAACTGTGCCGCGTGTACCTTGGACTCTTCAATTTGCTCCTCCATCTCAGCCACGGCAGCGGCATTGCCTTCGGCCTCGGCGGTTTTGCGGAACGTGGGGTACATCTCGGTGTACTCGTAGGTTTCCCCATCGATGGCAATCTGCAAAGCCTTGGCAGGTGTCATGGTAGCTTTGGGGTAAAGCAAGTCGAGGTGGCCAAACGCATGCATGACCTCTTGGTCTGCGGTTTCTTCAAAGGTACGGGCGGTTTCTTCGTCACCCATTTCACGGGCCAACTTGGCAAAATAGCGGTACTTGATGTGGGCCATCGACTCGCCCGCAAAGGCAGCTTCGAGGTTGGCGATGGTTTTGATCTCGGGGCGGATGTGTGCAGTCATTTGAAACTCCTTCAGTTAACGAAATTAATCGGGACAGGAGGAATGATAGGCACATTCAATTGATTCGGCCAATTGGGATTTTCTAAGTCGTTGATAGGGCCTATCGCGCGGTCTTGTTGTTGGCTGGGCCGATGGTTTGCCTAGGGAACATCTGCATAACCTTCTTGTAAACCCTGACAGCGTGAACGCCATAGACTGCGTTGAATACACATGAAACAAACCAGCCTATCGATCAGCGGCTTTGAGCTGCAAAGTAAACGCACACGTCGACGAGAGTTT
>NZ_JAVKLW010000117.1:0-34867 GCF_031538885.1 Limnohabitans sp. | reverse complement strand
GAAACCGTGACGGATGAGGAATTGACTATGATTGAAAACCGATTGAATCACCGCCCCAGAAAGCGACTAGGATTCAAGACACCTCACGAGGTATTCCATGCCTCGTTAAAGCGTGTTGCACTTCGTCCTTGAATCCGCCGGATAAATAAAACCAGGTTGCGCGATTAACGAACGACGATGTGCGACCATAGCTCCCATCTCGGGTTTCCCCTGCACACACGATGAACACACTTTCGACGCAAGTCACGGGCATGGACAAGAAAGACTGGATCGCTGGTCTGGACAAAGGCCTTGGCCAAGTTTGGATTAATGACGCAATAACGTATGTACCGGTGGCTACATGAGACAACAGAAAAGAAAAAGGGTCTACAAGAAAACCTTGCAAACCCATGAATCTATTGGGGTGGCTGATGGGGCTCGAACCCACGACAACAGGAATCACAATCCTGGACTCTACCAACTGAGCTACAGCCACCGTAGAAGCCTATATTATAGCCGAGCTACTTTGATTTCCACCTTAAATTTTTCTTTTAACAGCTTGTAGTATGCCAATCCTTCTGCCGACGCCCACCATTGGGTGTATTGCTCTCGCTCACGGGCCACGCCCGAGGCGTTGGAGGCGTTGGATGCGGCATCGCGTGGCAGCACTTTTTCAATTTTCACCACCGCATAACCACTGGCACCCAAGTCCACCCCAACCCATGCTGGCAAGGTTTGTGTACTGGCACGCAACGCAGCTTCAACCAACACAGGATTTTGTGTTTGCCTGGACTCACGCGAGAGCACGACAGAGGCAGGCAACTTCACCGCATCAGGGTGCGCCTTCCACTCGGCCAATTTAGCCACGCCTTCGGCGTGGGCACGGTCAGCCGCTTGTTGTGCCACCACTTGCTCACGCACACGGGACTTGACCTCTTCCAAAGGCAAGGTTCGTGCAGGGCTGTAACGGGTGATGCGCGCTGCTGCCAACACGTTAGGCCCTAACTCAACAGCTTCTGTGTTGCGCTTTTTTTCTATCGAGTCTGGCGAAAAAACCGCCGCCAACAGCTTGGGATTGTTTGCGGCCGTGTTACCCGCCACCGCTTCGCGATTCAAGTTGCTGGCATGTTGCACCTCTAACTTCAAGCGTTCAGCGGCAGGCTTCAAGCTGTCGGATTGTTCGTAGACGATGTTGGTGAACTGCTCGGCAGCCTCCGCGAATTTACGCTGTGCCAACTGCCCGCGCACTTCCTGCTCTAGCCTAGTGCGCTGCGACTCAAAGCTCTTTTGGTCTGGCACTTTGACATCGGTCAGACGAATGATGTGAAAGCCAAACTCAGTTTCGACGATGCCACTGGTTTCGCCCTTCTTGAGTGCGAAAGCCACGTCTTCAAAAGGCTTCACCATGGCACCACGACCAAAAAAGTCGAGGTCACCCCCTTTGGTGGCAGAGCCTGTGTCTTGTGAGTTTTTACGCGCCAACTCCGAAAATTGAGCGGGCAACTTTTGTATCTCGGCTAACAACGCTTGCGCTTTCGCACGAGCGGCCTCGCGTTGTTCGGCAGAAGCCGTCCTGTCCACATTGATCAAGATGTGACTGGCACGACGCTCTTCTAAGCTGGCCAAGCGCGCTGCATTTTGTTGGTAATACGACTTGAGCTCTGTCTCAGGCACCACGATGCTTTTTTGCACAGTCGCTAAATCTAGTACCACATATTCAATGTCGGCGCGTTCAGCCGACTGGAACTTGTCTACATTGGTTTTGTAGTATGCCTCCAATGCTCCATCACTCGGTTTGATTTGGGCCACGAAGTCCGCTGGTGTAAAACGCGCGACTTGCACTTGGCGCTGTTCATAAAAAGCGTTCAGTGTCACGTCGGCCAACGCCGCAGAGCTGAAGCTGGTGCCCCCCACACTGGACATCACTTGACGTGACGCCAAGTCGCTGCGTGCTTGCATCTCAAACGACTCAGGGGACATGCCTTGCGTGGCCAATAACTGGCGATAACGCTCTATATCCAAGGTGCCATCGGCACGGCGCAAAGCGGCAATGCTGGGGTTTTGTTGCAACTCAGCGGCCAAGCGTGCATCGCTGGCACCCAAGCGCAGCTTGGTCGCAGCCGCTTGCAACAAACGGTCGCGTACCAAGCGATCCAGCGTGCTGTATTTGGCTTCGGGGGAGTCAAACAATTTCACATCCACCGCCGGCATGCTGCTGCGCATACGCTCGACTTGGCTGCGGTGCGCCGCATCCCATTCAGCTTGTGTGATGTCGTGTCCGTCTACCGCCGCAACCGTGGCTCCACCTTCGTGGAAACGGTTATAGCCCTCAAGACCAAACAAAACAAAAGACGGGAAGATCAGCAGGAACAGCAAAAACTGCATAACCCGTGTGTGCTTGCGAACAAAATCAAACATGGAGTGAACTCATCGTGATGTGTGAGAAACCAAGAAAAAAGGCGAACTGTGGTGTTCGCCTTCTTCATGGGTGGTGGGTGCTGACGGGGTCGAACCGCCGACCTACTGCGTGTAAGGCAGCCGCTCTGCCAACTGAGCTAAGCACCCATCCTTAACCGTGGATCAGTTCAAGGCGTCTTTCAGGCCTTTGCCTGGACGGAACTTAGGCACCTTAGCGGCCTTGATCTTGATGGCTTCGCCAGTGCGCGGATTACGACCTGTGCGAGCAGCACGTTTGCCAACGGCAAAAGTACCAAAACCCACCAAGGAAACCGTACCGCCTTTTTTCAACGTGGTCTTCACCGCGCCTATGGTGGATTCAAGTGCGCGGGTAGCAGCTGCCTTTGAAATGTCAGCGTGCTTCGCAATGTGCTCAATCAGTTCAGTTTTATTCACAAAAATTCCCTCTCAATGAGATGTGATGTTGATCAATGGATAGGGCAAGTTTGACTGACCCTACTCTATGTAACGCTGTTGCGGGTATGTCGCCCTATGTCCAATGTTTCTATGAAAGAAACACACTGCGTTTTACAGCGCGAAACAAATTCTAGTCGTTTTTTAAGGCGGAAATTTACAACGCATTCGCAATTGCTAGACCAACGTCAGAAGTATTCGCGTTACCCCTAATGTCGGGCGTTTTTGGTGCGCCGCTGTGAGGATCCAACACTTTTTCAATTGCGGCCAGCACCGCATCGTGTGCATCCTTGTGTCCCAAGAACTCCAGCATCATGGCACCGCACCAAATTTGGCCAATCGGGTTGGCAATGCCTTGACCTGCAATGTCTGGCGCAGAGCCATGCACAGGTTCAAACAAGGATGGGAAATGACGGTCTGGGTTCAAGTTAGCGCTCGGTGCAATACCAATCGTGCCAGTGCATGCGGGCCCCAAGTCGCTCAAGATATCGCCAAACAAATTGCTAGCCACCACCACATCAAAGAAGTCGGGGCGCTGCACAAAGTGCGCCGTCAAGATGTCGATGTGGAACTTGTCCACTTGGATTTCTGGATAGTGCTTGGCCATTTCAACCACGCGCTCATCCCAATACGGCATGGTGATGGCAATACCATTGGACTTGGTTGCACTGGTCAAATGTTTTTTCGGACGGGTCTGCGCCAACTCAAACGCAAACTTCAACACGCGATCCACGCCGATGCGTGACATCACCGTTTCTTGCATCACGATTTCACGGTCTGTGCCTTGAAACATACGCCCACCGATGCTGGAGTATTCACCCTCGGTGTTCTCGCGCACGATGTACATATCGATCTCACCCGGCTGGCGTGGCGTGCCATCGCGGCGCACCACAGGCGCGATGATGCCGGGCATCAAACGTGCGGGACGCAAATTGATGTACTGGTCAAACTCGCGCCTGAACATCAGCAACGAGCCCCACAGCGAAATATGGTCTGGGATTTTGTCGGGCCAACCCACCGCACCAAAGTAGATGGCATCGTGGCCGCCGATTTGGTCTTTCCAATCATCGGGCAGCATCTTGCCGTGCTTCTCGAAATAGTCCCAGCTCGAAAAATCGAAATGGTCAAACTTCAAATCAATGCCAAATTTGCGTGCAGCCGCATCCATGACACGGATGCCCTCAGGCATCACCTCTTTGCCAATGCCATCACCTGCGATCACTGCAATGCGTTTTTGACTCATCTTCAACCTTTAAAAATCAAGTCGAGATTCTAGAAGGCCGCACCACCAAGCTCACCCCGATCGCCGTCACAGCAATGCCTGCCAGTGTCACCAAGGTGATGGGTTCATTGAACAATACCCATGCCATCACCGCCGTTGTGGGTGGCACCAAATACATCAGGCTGGTCACAGCAGCCGCTGCACCACGCTGAATCAAGATGTAAAACAAAGAGCTGCCGCCCAAGGTCAACGCCAACACGGACCACACCAGCGCCCATGTCATCTCAGCGTTCCACAGCGCAGGCTCTGTCTCCATCAAGGCCAGTGGCAAGGTCACCAAGTACGCTGCCATCAACTGCACCGCATTGGCACTGCGGACATCACAGGTTTGCACAAATCGTTTTTGATACAAGGTTCCTGTGGTGATCGACGCCAAGGCCATGACGATCATGGTCAAACTCCAAGGCGTTACCTCAATCCCACCCTCGAGCTTGCGCGACACCACCATCGCCAAACCCACAAAGCCCAAAGCCAAACCCTGCCACTGACGGCGTGACACATGGCCACCACGCGCCGACAACCAAATGGCCGTGAGTACCGGCTGCAAACCCACGATCAAAGCAGTCAGGCCAGCACCCATGCCGACCTTGACGGCAGCCCACACACCACCCAAGTACCCCGCGTGCATTAGCACACCCGTGACCGCCAAATGTCCCCACTGCGCCCTGCCCTGCGGCCACGGCACATGCGACCATTTGACCCACAACACAAAACACAAAATAGAAAAAATATAACGCCACAACAAGAAGGTAAAGGGTGGCGAGTTGGGCATGCCGTAGCGCGCCACGATGAAGCCTGTGCTCCAGATCAACACAAACACCATGGGCATGGCACGCAGCCATGCTTGGTGGCGTGGGCTAGTCATCACTTGGCGTGGTCCACGATATCAGGCCACGCTTTTTGCAAGTAGTACACCATCGACCACACCGTCAACACACCGGCCCCCCAAATCAACACCGTGCCCCACAAAGCTGTGTCAATCACACCCAACAACTGACCGTCAAACAACAAGAAAGGAATCGCCACCATTTGCACCGTGGTCTTGAGCTTGCCCAACACATGCACAGCCACACTGCGCGACGCACCGATTTGCGCCATCCACTCGCGCAAAGCCGAGATCGCAATCTCACGACCAATGATGATCAGCGCCACCAACACATCCGCCCGACCCAAGTGAACCAAGATCAACAGCGAAGCACACACCAAAAACTTATCGGCCACCGGATCTAAAAAAGCGCCAAAAGCCGACGACTGATTGAGCTTGCGTGCCAAATACCCATCCAGCCAATCCGTCAAAGCAAACACCACAAACATCACGGTCGCCCACAGGTTGCGTTCAGCAACTTCGATCGGCAAATAAAACAAACCCACGATGAGTGGGATGGCTGCGATACGCGCCAAAGTCATGAGCGTTGGAATGGTCCACATAAATAATGGTTACTCGTAAATGATTTGAGATTGCCCTTCATGGGCCTGAGCCATCCAACGGGCCAACGCAGCATCGCTAGGAAAGAACTTCGCCTTGTCGCCCAACTGCACTTCGGCGGTGGCCCCCTCGCGCAACACTTTGAATCGCACGCCCATGCCACGCACCAACTCGCCCTGCTCTGACTGCTCAATTTTTGCGGGGTAATCGCGTAACAACCTTGTAAGGTCTGGCGTTGTGCCATTGACCGTCACGCACAGGTACTTACCAAAGCGGCAACGCGCCTGCTCCAAACTCCACACTTGGTTCACCGAGAAACGCAAGCCACCCGAAAAACGGTCAGGCTGCGCCTTGCCCATGAGGATGACCAACTCATCGTCTTTCAGCGTGTTGCGGTAGGTGTTGAGGGTGGCCTCATCGGCGGTCGCTTCCATCACAGCGGTCTTGTCATCGAGCTTGAAGATGGCCAGCTTGCCACGCTGCCCGTTGATCACACGCATGTCACTCACAATTCCGGCCAACAGCTGCGGCTCACGCGAATCCATCAAGTCTTCAATGCGTGTACGGGCAAAGCGGCGCACCTCGCGCTCCACCTCGTCAAACAAATGGCCGGACAAATAAAACCCTAAGGCCACCTTCTCGTGTGTGAGGCGCTCTTTCACTCCCCACGGCATGACCTCGACATAGTCCGGCTCTTGCGTGCTGGAGCCATGGGCATCCTCACCCATCATGTCAAACAAACCGCCTTGATTGGCGTTGGTCTCACTCGCAGACGCGAAATCAAACGCTCGCTCCACACTGGCCAACAGCTCGGCGCGGTTGAGGTGCAAGTTATCAAACGCACCCGCCTTGATCAGTGCCTCCACCGTGCGCTTGTTCAAGCGACTGCGGTCCACGCGACGACAAAAATCAAACAAACTGGTGAACGGACCGCCTTCTTCACGGGCCGCCACGATGGCCTCAATCGCTTGCTGGCCCGAGCCCTTGATCGCACCCAAACCGTAGCGAATCACCTTGTCTGAAATAGGTTCAAACCGGTGACGGCCACGGTTCACATCCGGGGCCTCAAACGTCAAGCCCATCTTGTGCGCATCTTCAAACAAGACCTTGAGCTTGTCCGTGTCATCCATCTCCACCGTCATGTTGGCGCAGAAGAACTCAGCCGTGTAATGCACCTTCAACCAGCCCGTGTGATAGGCCAGCAGCGAATAAGCCGCCGCGTGCGACTTGTTAAAGCCATAGCCTGCGAACTTCTCCATCAAGTCAAAGATCTCATCCGCTTTGTCTTGGGTGATGTTGTTCTTGGCCGCCCCTACACGGAAGATCTCGCGGTGCTCCGCCATCTCCTCAGGCTTTTTCTTACCCATCGCACGGCGCAACATGTCCGCGCCACCCAGCGAGTAGCCGCCCAGAATCTGCGCCGTCTGCATCACCTGCTCTTGGTACACCATGATGCCGTAGGTCTCCGACAACATCTCGGCCACCATGGGGTGCGGATACTCAATCGTTTCGCGACCGTGCTTACGCGCCACAAAGCTTGGAATCAAGTCCATGGGACCTGGACGGTACAAGGCGTTCAACGCAATCAAGTCTTCCAAGCGCGTAGGCCGCGCATCGCGCAACATGCCCTGCATGCCGCGACTTTCAAACTGGAACACCGCCTCTGTTTTGCCATCTTGGAACAATTGGTAGGTGCGCGCATCGTCGAGTGGAATATTCTCGAAAGAGAAATTCTCTTGCCCCTGGTGACGCTGGATGATGAAGTCGCGGGCAATCTCCAAAATCGTCAGCGTGGCCAGGCCCAAGAAGTCAAACTTCACCAAGCCTGCGGCTTCCACATCATCTTTGTCAAACTGGCTCACCGCCGACTCGCTGCCCGGCTGTTGGTACAAGGGGCAAAAATCGGTCAACTTGCCCGGCGCAATCAGCACCCCACCCGCGTGCATGCCGATGTTGCGCGTCATGCCTTCGAGCTTTTGCGCCAGCTCCAGCAGCATCTTGACCTCATCCTCTTTGGCCAATCGGTCAGCCAAGATCGGCTCGGCCTCAATCGCACCCGCAATGGTGATGTGCTGGCCGGGCTTATTCGGGATGAGCTTGCTGATGCCATCGCAAAAGGTGTAGCTCATGTCCAGCACGCGGCCCACATCGCGAATCGCCGCACGCGCGGCCATCGTGCCAAACGTGGCGATTTGCGACACCGCATCGCGTCCGTACTTGTCCTTTACATAGTCAATCACGCGGTCGCGGTTGGTCTGGCAAAAGTCAATGTCAAAGTCGGGCATGGACACCCGCTCTGGATTCAAAAATCGCTCAAACAGCAAGTTGTATTGCAGCGGGTCTAGGTCGGTGATCTTCAAGGCATACGCCACCAACGACCCTGCACCCGAACCACGGCCAGGCCCCACAGGACAACCATTGGCCTTGGCCCACTGAATGAAGTCACCCACGATCAAGAAGTAGCCAGGAAACCCCATCTTCAAAATCGTGTTCAGCTCAAACTCCAAACGCTCTACATAGCGTGGACGCTCTTGCTCTCGCTTGGCCTCGACAGGGTACAAATGCTGCAAGCGCGCCTCTAAGCCCTCGTGCGACACGTGTCGAAAGTAATCCTCGACTGACATCACCACACCATTCACAGGTGGAATCGGGAAGTTGGGCAACTGCGGCTTGCCCAACACCAAGGTCAGGTTGCAACGCTTGGCAATCTCTGCCGTGTTGGCAATCGCGCTGGGCACATCGGCAAACAAAGCGCACATCTGGGCAGACGATTTGAAATACTGCTCACGCGTGAACTTACGCACACGCCGCTGGTTGCCCAAAATCTCGCCCTCGGAAATACACACACGCGCCTCATGCGCCTCGTAATCATCGGGGAGCGTGAACTGCACAGGATGCGTGGCCACCACAGGCAAATTCAAACGCGCGGCCAATTGCACCGCCGCACCCACATGGGTCTCATCATCGGCACGGCCTGCACGCTGCAACTCGATATAAAACCGATGCGGAAAGATGCCGGCCAACAGCAACGCCACCTCTCCTGCGCGCGTGGTATCGCCCTGCACCAAGGCTTGTCCCAATGCACCTGCTTGTGCGCCTGACAAAGCGATCAGTCCTTGCGACAACTCCTTGAGCCATGCCAGCTTCATCACACCCACGGCCTTGTGCACGTTTTGTGTCCAGCCTCGGCTGATCAACTCGCACAAGTTCAGATAACCCTGATGGTTTTGTACCAACAAAATCATGCGCGACGTCTGCGCTGCATCCTGCGTCAGACTCTCTAAATAAACCTCTGCCCCAATGACGGGCTTGACGCCCTTGCCACGTGTTTCTTTGTAAAACTTGATTGCGCCGTACAGATTGTTGATATCTGTGATCGCCAGCGCAGGCTGCTGGTCGGTAGCGGCGGCTTTCACCACCTCGTCGAGGCGGTTGGTCCCGTCAACGACAGAAAACTCAGAGTGAAGGCGCAGATGAACAAACATGGATCGGATTGTAGGGACACGCCGTTACATAGAATCCTCGTGTGAACCAAATCCTGAATATTTCTTGCTACAAATTCGTCGCCCTGCCCGACGCCCAAGACTTGCGCCAACCCTGCTTGGACCACGCCTTGGCGCGCCAGCTCAAAGGCACCATCCTGATCGCAGAAGAAGGCATTAACTTCTTCTTGGCAGGTCACGCCGAGGAGGTGTGCGGTTTTGTGGATTGGCTGCGCCTTGATGCGCGTTTTGCCGACCTCACCCCCAAAGAAAGCTGGTCTGCCACGCAGCCATTTCGCAAGATGCTGGTGAAGGTGAAGAACGAAATCATCCGCATGAACCACCCCAGCATTCGCCCAGCACAAGGCCGCGCACCTGCGGTCACTCCTGCGACAGCCCGCCGTTGGCTAGACCAAGGCCACGATGACGAAGGCCGCCCCGTCGTCACCCTCGACACACGCAACCAATTCGAAGTCGACGCCGGCACCTTCCACAACACCATCCACTGGGGCATCACCAAATTCACCGAGTTTCCAGAGGCGGTGCAAGCCCATTTGACAGAGCTACAAGACAAAACCGTCATCAGCTTTTGCACCGGTGGCATTCGCTGCGAGAAAGCCGCTATTTACATGCGCAATGCGGGCCTGCCCCATGTCTACCAGCTCGAAGGCGGCATCCTCAAGTACTTTGAAGAAGTGGGCAACGCCCATTACGAAGGCGGCTGCTTTGTGTTTGACGAGCGCCGTGCCGTCGGCGCTGACCTGAGTGCTACGGGTCTTACGCCCGAAGGCGCCTTCCCCCTCACTCCTGCAACAGCGCCAACACCTCAGACTTGAACTCGCGGGTATACAAAATACCCGCCACCAGCATCGTCGCCAGCACAAACATCGTGGGCGAAAAAAACCAGCCCAACGCGGCGAACGAAAAATAATAAGCACGCAAACCACCATTGAACGTCTCGGCAGCAAGGCCCGTCATCGCTGCGGCGCGGTCGGCATAGTGTTGGCGGTCTGACACACCACCACCTTCAAAGCTTTGTGCAGGCGGCATCGCCCCAATCAACAAAGCCACAAACGTGTATTGACGCATCGACCATGAGAAGCGAAAAAACGAATACACAAAAATCACCACCAACACCAAGATCTTGAACTCAAACACCAGCATCGGTGTTTGCTCGGCAAACGGAATCTCGCGCACCAACTCGGCGGCCTTGTCTGTCGTTCCCAACAAAGCAAACAGCCCACCCAAAATCAAAATCGTGGTGGAGCAAAAAAATGCAGGTGTCGCCGACAAGGTTTGCGTGATGATGCCGTCCAACATACGCGGGTCACGCGCCGTGGTCTGCAACATCCACAGATGACGGTAACGGTTGGTCATCGCCAAAATGGAATCCTGGCCATCGCTCCAGTACTTGGCGAACAAGGTGTAGACCACCCACACCAAAATAAAAAATCCGAGTGCGAACCAATCGGCCCAAGGCAATAGTTGAATGATTTTCATGGCGCAATGCTAACCAAAGTAAAAAGGGCAGCTCTCACGAACTGCCCTTGGTGCCATCTGCCGCTTTGCGCTTGCAGCAGATGTTCGGTGCTTACCCGCGCAACTTCGCTGCCACAGTCGCCACGCGCTCGCCATAGGCTTTGGCCGTGTCCAAGTCACCCTGAGGAATATCAGCCGCGGGGCTGGTGGGGCCGACTTGGGCCATTACACCAGAGTTAGAACCCATGCGGTTGATGGTGCCATCGTTCTTGGCGGGCTGGCCAACCCAGACCATGCCTTGTTGCATGGCCAGGGTGATGAAGTATTGGATGGTCGACAGCTTGTCGCCACTGGGGCTGGCCGAGATGGTGAAGCCGCCGGCCACTTTGTCTTTCCAAGCGCTGACGAACCACTGCTTAGAAGTGGCGTCGGCAAATTTCTTGAACTGCCATGAGGCCATGCCCATGTAGGTGGGTGAGCCAAAGATGATGGCGTCCGCGGCGTTGACGGTTTCCCATTCGGCATCGGTGATGTTACCGTCGGCATCGATGGCGATGACGGTGGCTTTGGCGCCTTCGGCGACAAATTGGGCTACGCGTTGTGTGTGGCCGTAGCCTGAGTGGTAAATGACGACAGTTTTAGTCATGGTGTGTTCCTAGTGAAGGTTGAGAAGTGAATCCAGCGAAGAAGGCTTGAATTATTGAGCTTCTTTGAGTGCAGCCAGTATGAAGCGTCCAATGAGATTGATTGCGTTGTTCATAAGTGTTTTCCTTTAGGTTGATGAAATAAAAAATCAGGGCGCCAAGTCAAACACCAGCACTTCGGCATCTACGCCTTGGCTGAGGTGAATGCTCGGCTCGTTGTCTAACAATGCGGCGTCGCCCGTGGACAGCGCGATGCCATTGACCTGCAAAGCGCCGCGAATCAAATGCACATAGGCTTTGCGGCCAGGTGCAATCGTCAAGGCAACGCTTTCGTCGCCATCAAACAAGCCCGCGTACAGGGCCGCATCGGCGTGAATCTTGACCACCCCACCCTCTTGCGCAGCAATACAACTGAGTGCGCCACGCTTGGACGCAGGCGGCACTTGCTTTTGCTCATAGCTGGGCGGGATGCCACGCACATTCGGCTCAATCCAAATTTGCAAGAGATGGGTGGTTTCTTCAGGCGCATGGTTGAACTCGCTGTGCATCACGCCACTGCCTGCGCTCATGCGCTGCACATCGCCAGGCGGGATGCCTTTGACATTGCCCATGCTGTCTTGGTGGGCCAAGTTGCCGCTCAAGACGTAGCTGATGATCTCCATGTCGCGGTGGACATGTGTGCCAAAGCCTTTGCCTGCGGCAATGTAGTCGTCGTTGATGACGCGCAAATTACCCCAACCCATGAACTCGGGGTCGTAGTAATTGGCGAACGAGAAACTGTGAAACGACTTGAGCCAGCCGTGGTCGGCGTAGCCTCTGTCTTGTGATTTGCGAAGGGTCAGCATCGCGATCTCTCCTTTGTGCTGTTGATTGAACTTTAGGCCCCCACGCCGCTTTTGCCATACATGACATTTGATGGCATCATTCAAATTATTTGAACGACCAAAGACTTTGGCATGCCCTCTCCTCGTGATGTGTTAACCCCCGATTCGCTCTCCATGCTCCATGCGATCGAAAAAGCAGGCAGCTTTGCCGCCGCTGCACGTGTGCTGGGTCTGGTGCCCAGCGCCCTGACCTACCGCGTGCGCCAAATCGAAGATGCGCTGGATGTGCTGCTGTTTGACCGCAGCTCGCGGCGAGCCTTGCTCACCGCCGCGGGCCATGAGTTGCTGCGCGAGGGCGAGCGCTTGTTGGCCGACATGGACGCCATCGCCAACCGCGTCAAACGCGTGGCCACGGGTTGGGAGAGCCAGTTCACCATTGCGGTGGACGGCATCATCGACCGCACCACCGTGATGGAGTTATGCGAAGCCTTCATGGCCTTGAACGCCCCAACGCGCCTGAAACTGCGCGACGAGACACTGACGGGCACGTTAGAGGCGCTGACCAGCGGCCAAGCCGATTTGGCATTGGGCATCGCAGGCACACTGGGTGGCAGCGGCACCTCTGCGGGCATCCACAGCCATATTCTCGGGGCTATGCAGTTTGTGTTTGCCATCGCGCCACATCACCCGCTAGCCCACGCACCCGAACCGTTGACGGATGCCCTGATCGGCCAACACCGCGTGGTGGCCGTGGCCGACTCGGTGCAACGCGGCACAGGCGTGAGCATTGGTTTACTGCCTGGGCAAGACGTGTTCACCGTCTCCACCATGCACAGCAAAATTCAAGCGCAAGTGCGCGGCCTGGGGGTGGGCTTTGTGCCAGAGCTGATGGCCAAACCCTTGATCGACCAAGGTGTGTTGGTGGTGCGCGAGGTCGAGCGCCTCCAACGCGTGGCGCAACTCAGCTACGCCTGGCGCATTCCCGATGGCAGCGAGGGCGAGCGCGGTGGCCGCGCTTTGCAGTGGTGGCTCAAGCAACTCAAGAGCACAGCCACACGCTCCGCCCTCTTGGTGAACCCGCGCCAACATCAACCACGCGAAGCCTCCCTCAGAAGGTGTAGAGTGCAGCCATGACTTTAAACATCGCCATCATCGGAGCCGGCATTGCCGGCATCACCGCCGCCCGCACGTTGGCCCAAGCAGGCCACCATGTACAGGTATTTGAAAAGAGCCGTCAAGCAGGTGGGCGCATGTCCACCCGTGACACCAACTTCGGCACGTTTGACCACGGCACCCAATACTTCACCGTGCGCGACCAGCGCTTCTCACTGGCCCTGCAAACCGTGCCTGGCACCGCCGACATTTGCCGCCCCTGGAGCGCCAACGCCGTGCGCGTACTCGACCCGCTGGGCCATGTGTTTGAAGCCGCCCGCACCACCAAAGACGCACACTTCGTCGCCAAGCCTGGCATGAACGCCTTGGTGCGCCACTGGGCACAGCCCCTCGGCAAGGCCGTGACCTACAACACACAGGTCAACCGCCTTGAGCATGGTGCCAAAGGTTTGTGGACCATTCACGCCGTCAACAGCACCTCTGGCAAAGAAGTGGCACAAAAGCACACGGGCTTTGACCATGTGCTGCTCGCCCTCCCTTTGGTACAAGCCGAGAACTTGCTCCAAGCCTCTGGCAAAGAAGGCGCAAACGCCCCTTGGCTCAAAGCCATGGACGCAGTGGACGTTGCCCCATGCTGGACCTTGATGCTCGCCTTCCCCAACGCCACGCAACCCAATTTGCACATTGGCCCGCAGTGGAACGCCGCGCGCAGCATCCACCACCGCATTGCGTGGTTGGCGCGTGAGTCGTCCAAACCGGGGCGTGGCAAGGTCGAGCGCTGGACGGTGCAAGCCAGCGCCGCATGGTCGACCGAACACATCACCGACACCCAAGCACGCGTCAAAGCCAAACTCTTGCGTGCGTTTGCCGAGCTCACAGGTATCCGCGCAGAGCCTGCCCACGCCGAAGTCCACCGCTGGCTGTACGCCAAAACCATCACGCCGCTGGGCGTGTCGCACCAGTACAACCCAGCCAACGGCTTGGGCACCTGCGGCGACTGGCATCTAGGCCCCCGCGTGGAAGACGCATTTGTCTCTGGCCTTGAACTCGCTCTGGCTGTTTGCCAATCCGCCAAACGTTTGTAAAACGGTTCACGTACGGGTGACGTGCGTGAAGTTCTTGTGCCCTATATCGGTCGATTTGCACCCTCCCCCACGGGCCCGCTTCATGCGGGCTCGCTCGTTGCAGCCCTCGCCAGTTGGCTAGACGCCCGCGCCCACGGCGGCCAGTGGCTGGTGCGCATCGAAGACGTGGACACGCCGCGCTGCATCCCAGGCGCAGACCAAGGCATCCTGCAACAACTCGCCACCTGCGGCCTCGTACCCGATGCACCCGTCATGTGGCAATCTCACCGTGGTGAGGCTTACCAAGCTGCGTTGGATGAGCTGATCGCCAAAGACTGGGCCTACCCCTGCGGCTGCTCACGCAAAGACATTGAATATGCACACGCCTTGATGGGTCACACCCGTGAACGCCACCAAGCCGCCGTCTACCCTGGCACCTGCCGCGACGGCCTACATGGAAAAACCGCCCGCGCCTGGCGTTTGAATGTGCAACGCGTCATCGACGATTTGAAACTGGCTACGCCGTTGGTATGGCATGACCGTGTGGTTGGGATTCAGCAACAAGACGTTGCGAGAGAAGTGGGCGACTTCGTGCTACGCCGCGCCGACGGTCTGTGGGCTTATCAACTCGCCGTGGTCGTGGATGACGCAGCACATGGCATCACCCACGTTGTGCGCGGTGCGGATATGACCGACAACACGGCACGACAAATCGTGCTGCAACACGCGCTGGGCTTACCCACACGCAGCTACCTGCACACGCCGCTGGTGCTGGGTGGGAACAGGGAGAAGCTGAGTAAACAAAATGGAGCTGAGGCTTTAGAACTCTCAAATCCTTTGGCCGCACTGAACAGCGCAGTCGCCCATTTAAATTTGCCTCCAAAAAGTGGCTCGATCTCCGAAGCGTTGGCGCAGTGGGTCAAGCTTTATGAAAAGTCGAAGTAAATACCCGCCAAGCGTTTTGTGTGCGTATCAGTTGGTAGGACTGTCGCCACTGACGAATCAGCGCTCCATGCTCTGACAGCATCACTCAATCAAATGAGACGATTCGGCTGTCTTGTCCTAACGCCAGCATCTCGAAATCTTTCATCTCAAACCACGCATAACCCTCTGATCGCCAAGCGTTGAAAACAGGCCGATACAAATGCTCGCCCTCTGCATGTGACGGAATAGCCATCACAGAACCATCGACCCGGACACTCATGACAGGCTCATGAAACAAGGCAGCAAAACTTACTCAGTTTTACTGATCGAATTCGAACTAATAGCGCTTCAAAGGAATCGACTGTCTATTTTTGTGGCTAGGTTCAGCCACCGTACTCACAAATTAAAAATGCGTAAAAAGCAAGCGCCAAGCGGCGCTTGCTCACTCCCAAACGCATCACGCGTTCAATTGCAACTCCAACTCGTGCAGCACCTTATAGCAAGGCAACACTTGCGCCACGCTTGAGTTGGGTTCACGCCCTTCTTGGATGGCAGCAAAGAACTCACGGTCTTGCAACTCAATGCCGTTCATAGACACCGCGACTTTGGACACGTCGATTTGTTCTTCTTTGCCAGTGTACAAGTCGTCGTAACGGGCAAGGTAAGTGCCAGTGTCGCCGATGTAGCGGAAGTAGGTTCCCAAGGGGCCGTCGTTGTTGAAGCTCAGCGACAGCGTGCAGATCGCACCATTGGCGGCCTTGAGCTGGATGCTCATGTCCATCGCGATGCCCAGTTTGGGATGGATAGGCCCTTGCACCGCATTGGCTTTGATGATGGGGCTGCCTGCTTGGTAAGCAAACAAGTCCACGGTGTGCGCCGCGTGGTGCCACAGCAAGTGGTCGGTCCAGCTACGGGCTTGGCCCAGCGCGTTCATGTTGGTGCGGCGGAAGAAGTAGGTTTGCACATCCATTTGTTGGATATTGAATTCACCTGCTTTGATTTTGTTGTGTACCCACTGGTGGCTGGGGTTGAAGCGGCGGGTGTGACCACACATCGCCACCAAGCCTTTTTCTTGGGCGACGCGCATCACTTCGTCGGCGTCTTTCCAGCTGTCCGCCAAGGGGATCTCCACTTGCACGTGTTTGCCAGCTTTCAAACAAGCCAAGCTTTGTGCCGCGTGCATTTGCGTAGGCGTACACAAAATGACGGCATCGAGTTCAGGCAAGGCCAAGCTGTCGGCCAAGTCGGTGGTGACGTGCTGGATGCCGTACTTATTGGCGACTTCGCGGGTTTTTTCTAAATCGCGGCTGATCAATGAGACGACTTCTACGCCGTCAATGTTTTTGATGCCGTCCAAGTGCTTGATGCCAAAGGCACCCGCGCCAGCCAAGGCGACTTTGATGGTTTTGCTCATGTTGTTTTCCTCTTGATGGTTTATGCGTTCTCTAAGATCGCGTGGCCCACAGCCGTGTTCGATGCGGGCACGTGATAGAAGCGGTGCTTCAACGTAGGTTTGGGGCCAGTGGCTTTGCCGTCTTGGATGTCTGACATGGCACCGCGTGCGATCAGCCACATCACCAACTCGATGCCTTCGCTACCGGCTTCGCGCACGTAGTCGATGTGCGGCACGTGGGCGCAGGCCACGGGGTCGTTGACCATCAGGTCGAGCCAGTTGTTGTCCCACTCACGGTTGATAAGACCCGCACGTGCGCCCTGCAATTGGTGGCTCATACCGCCTGTGCCCCAGATGTGCACGTTGATGTCTTCGTCGTAGCTCTCCACCGCCTTGCGAATGGCTTGGCCGAGGTTGAAGCAGCGTTGACCGCTGGGCACAGGGTATTGCACCACGTTGACGGCGAACGGAATGACGGGGCAAGGCCACGCGCCCTTGACGGGGTCTTGTGCGCCGCACATTAACGACAGGGGCACCGTCAAGCCGTGGTCCACATCCATCTTGTTGACGATGGTCAAGTCAAAGTCTTGTTGGATGACGGACTGTGCAATGTGCGAGGCGAGTTCAGGATGTCCTTTGACCACAGGCACAGGACGTGCGCCGTAGCCTTCATCCGCTGGTGTGTATTGGGCGGCAGTGCCAATGGCAAAGGTGGGGATAATGTCGGAGCTGAAGGCGGTGGCATGGTCGTTGAAGACCAAGAAGATGACGTCTGGTTTGTTGTCTTTCATCCATTGCTTGGACAAGTCGTAGCCCGCGAACACAGGTTTCCAATAGTCTTCTTGGGTTTTGCCCAGGTCCAAGGCCGCACCAATGGCGGGGACGTGCGAGGTGTAAATGGAGGCGGTAATTTTGGCCATGGTTATGCTTTCTTTGCGGCTTCGCGCGCTTGTTGACCTGCTGCGCCTTGCGGTTGGTTGTGTGCTTGGGCATCGCCGTTTTCGCCAATCACGCGATTGCCTTCAGCCGAGCGGCCGCCATGGATCATCATGTTACGGTATTCCTCTTCGGTCATGCCAGTCATGGAGCCTGCCATTTGCTGGAAGCTCAACCCATCGGTTGCGCCGATTTTGGCGAGGAAATAAATGTTGCCGCCAGTGCGCATGCACCAGTTCAAGTCACGCGCTACCACGGCCTGTTTTTGCTCTTCGGTCATGGCCCACTCGTCGAGGTAGGCGCGCTCGTTAGCTTTGAATCGCGTACGATTTTCCGCCTTCATGAGTGACATGCAGAACTGGTTGAGCCAGTAGCCTTTGCGGGATTGTTCGGCATCAAAAATGATGGTGCCGGGAACGTCTTTGTAGGGTTTGTCGAGTGCCATTTATGCTTTCTGTAGAGCCGCCTCAAAAGCGACATATGCCCTCTCGGGGGTAGCGAATACACGCAGTGATATGCGAGGGGGCATTTACTTCTCCTCAGGCCAATAAAGGCGCATCGGGTTGTCGACCAAGAGTTTCTTTTGCAGCTCTGGTGTGGTCGCGATGTGCGGAATAAAGTCCACCAGCAAGCCGTCATCGGGCATGTGGTCTTTCAGGTTGGGGTGCGGCCAATCGGTGCCCCACAACACACGGTCGGGGAACTCTTCCACGATGCGCTTGGCAAAGGGAATCACATCTTGGTAAGCGCCTAATTCCAAATCTTTTTCGCCGTTCAAGGCCTTGGGGCCAGAGACCGACAAGCGCTCCGGGCAAGTCACTTTGCTCCACACGTTTTTGTGTTCGCTCATGAATTTCACGAACAACTCAAACTCGGGGCCGTCCACAGGCTTGGTCACATCGGGGCGGCCCATGTGGTCAACCACCACGTTGGTGGGCAAAACCGTGAAGAAGTCCCACAACTCGGGCAGGTCCACCGCTTCAAAGTAAATCACCACATGCCAACCCCACAGCTGGATGCGCTTGGCGATTTCAAGCAATTCATCCTTGGGGGTGAAGTCCACCAAACGCTTCACAAAGTTAAAGCGCACACCACGCACGCCCGCGTCGTGCATGGCCTGAATTTCTTCGTCCGTCACGCTGCGCTTGACGGTGGCGACACCACGCGCTTTGCCGCCAGAGCTGACGAGCGCATCGACCATGGCGCGGTTGTCAGCGCCGTGACAGGTAGCTTGGACTACCACATTGCGGGCAAAACCGAGGTGATCGCGCAGGGCATACAACTGCGCTTTGGATGCGTCACACGGTGTGTACTTGCGCTCAGGTGCGTAAGGGAACTCGTGGCCAGGGCCAAAGACGTGGCAATGGACATCGACGGCGCCTGCGGGCAATTTGAATTGGGGTTTGCTGGGGCCGCTGTACCACGCCATCCAGCCAGGAGTTTTCTGAAATTCCATCTCGTTCCTCTTGGTTTTTAATCAGGTTGAATGTGGGCTTCGCGCACCAGCTTGGCGTAACGCTGGCGTTCGGCGCGCAGCAGGTTGGCAAACATCTCGGCACTGCCCGGCACCACTTCGCCGCCCACAGCGTTCATGCGATCGCGCACTTCTTGGGTTTGCAAAGCTTTTTGGACTTCGGCGTGAAGCTTGTTCACAATGGGTTTGGGGGTGGCCGCAGGTGCGACCAAGCCATACCAGACCGAGGCTTCGAAACCAGAAAAGCCCGACTCGGCGATGGTCGGCGCCTCCGAAAAGATAGCGCTGCGATTGGGACTGAGTACCGCCAACACTTTGAGCTTGCCGCTCTTGGCATGTGGCAACACTTCCAAGGCATTCACCGCCACCAGTGGCAGCTGCCCCCCAATGACATCGGTGATAGCTGGCGAACCACCACGGTAAGGGATGTGCTGCAAGTCAATGCCCGCTGCGCGTGCAAACAACTCAATCGCTAGGTGTGGCGTGGAGCCGTTGCCCGGCGAGCCAAATGCAATGCTGTTGGGCTTGCCTTTGGCTGCCTCGATCAATTGTTTGATGTTGGTGTAGGGCGCTGCGGCGTTGGCCGCGATGACGACAGGCACACGACCAATGAGGGACACAGCCACCAAATCACGCTCCACATCAAAGGGCGCGGGTTGGTACAGCGACATGTTGGCGGCCAAGGCGTTGGCCGCCATCATCAAGGTGTAGCCATCGGGTTCGGCGCTGATGACCGACTTGACGGCGATGTTGGTGCCAGCGCCGGGTTTGTTGTCCACGATGACCGCTTGGCCCATGCTGCTGGACAAGCTTTGACCAATGGTGCGTGCCACCACGTCCACCGCACCACCTGCGGCATAGCCCACCACCACTTTGATGGGTTTGCTGGGATAGGCCTGCGCCACAGTTTGACAGCTCACCAAGCCCATCAGCAGCACAGCACCCACGCGCGTTGCAAAGTTCATCATGATTCCTTGGGTTGTGATTCGGAGTCAGCCAAGCCACGCAAAGCTGCGTGCTCGGTCATGCATCAGTCGATGTATTTCAAGCCTGCGGCGGCCAAGGGATCGCGCATGTTGTACATGTCGAGGCCCAACACACCAGCAGCTAACTTGGCGCGCTTCTCGCCTTCAAAGCTCTCACGCTTTTGCGCGGCTTTTAAGGTTTGGGCGGCACGAGCAGCGGGCACGCACACCACGCCGTCGTCGTCCGCCACGATGACATCGCCGGGGGTGACCAACATGCCAGCACACACCACGGGGATGTTGACCGAACCAATGGTGGCCTTGATGGTGCCTTTGCTGCTAATGGCTTTGCTCCACACAGGGAAGTTCATCTTGTGCAGCTCTTTCACATCGCGCACACCGGCATCGATGATGAGGGCGTGTGCGCCACGCGCTTGGAACGAGGTGGCTAACAAATCGCCAAAGTAGCCATCCATGCATTCAGCGGTGATGGCCGCCACCACGATATCACCGGGCTGAATTTGCTCAGCCGCCACATGCATCATCCAGTTGTCGCCAGGGTGCAGCAGCACGGTGACGGCGGTGCCCGACACTTGCGCACCAGGGAAGATGGGACGCATGTAAGGCTTCATCAACCCCACACGACCCATCGCCTCGTGCGCCGTGGCCGATCCCAATGCGGCCAAGCCGTCTGCTGCTGCGCGGTCTGCGCGTGTGATGTTGCGGTAAACAACGCCAAGTTCGTACATAAGAAATCTCCAACAATCTAAAAACACCCTGTGGCGTGGCCGCGCGGGTGTGGGGTGAACAAGCTTGCTTAACGGCCTTGCGACTTGAGCTTGGTGTCCAAGCGCGAGAACACGCGACGTGCGTTGCCTTCGTACACCTGATGGCGTTCGTCGGCATTGAGGTTCAAGGTAGACTCGATGTAGCGCTTGGTGTCGTCAAAGTAGTGGCCGGTTTCTGGGTCAATGCCGCGCACCGCGCCAATCATCTCGGAGGCGAACATGATGTTCTTGACGGGAATCACTTGGGTCAACAAGTCGATACCGGGCTGGTGGTACACGCAGGTGTCAAAGTAGATGTTGTTCATCAAATGTTCGGTAAGCAAAGGCTTTTTCAACTCTTGCGCCAAACCGCGGAAGCGTCCCCAGTGGTAAGGCACCGCGCCGCCGCCGTGGGGAATCAAGAACTTCAAGGTGGGGAAGTCTTTGAACAAGTCAGAGGTCAAGCACTGCATGAAGGCGGTGGTGTCGGCGTTCAAGTAATGCGCGCCCGTGGTGTGGAAGCAGCCATTGCAACTGGTGGACACGTGAATCATGGCGGGGATGTCGTACTCGACCATCTTCTCGTAAATGGGGTACCAAGACCTGTCGCTCAAGGGGAGCGATGTCCAGTGACCGCCCGAAGGGTCGGGGTTGAGGTTGATACCCACGTTGCCGTATTGCTCCACACACTTCACCAGTTCAGGAATGCACGTGGCGGGGTCCACACCGGGCGACTGGGGCAACATGGCCGCAGGCACGAAGTTGTTGGGAAATAGCTCGGATACGCGAAAGCACAGCTCGTTACAAATGGCCGCCCACGTGGATGACACTTGGAAGTCGCCAATGTGGTGCGCCATGAAGCTCGCACGTGGGCTGAAGATGGTGATGTCAGAGCCGCGCTCTTGCATCTTGGCGAGTTGGTTGGTCTCGATGGTTTCGCGCAACTCGTCGTCGCTGATTTTCAGCTCGGAGACTTTGGGGCTGACGCTAGGGTCTTTGATGCCAGCGATCTGGCGGGTGCGCCACTCTTCAAGCGCCTTGGGCGCGGTGGTGTAGTGACCATGGACGTCGATGATGAGCGACATGAATACCCCTTACAAAATGAAATTCAAAAATTAAAGCCAGTCCATGCCTTGCTTGCGCTTGACGTCTTCCACGCCAGCCGAAGCCAAGAACTGTAAAAACGATTGCACCGCTGCCACACGCATTGCATCGTTGGCAATGACACTGGGAATGCCTGACGAGAACGTGGTGATGAACGCCACATCAGCGGGCAAAGTACCCAGCACCTCAATGCCGGGCAAGGCGATCAGTTCGCTCAACTGTTGAAAGCCCAGAGCGGCGTTACCACTCGCAACTAAAGCCCCCACAGGTGTACCGGGTGGCGGCACCACGATGCGGGCTTTGAGCTGATCGGCAATGCCCCAACGCTCAAACAATTTTTCCAGGTACACACCACTCGGACCAGTGGAGTAGCTGAGTGTGGGGCTGGCCAACACGGCGGTTTTGAGGGCTGTTTCATCACTCAGATCGGGCCGTGCTGCACCCGCTTGCACAGCCACCGCCACGGGAGAGCGCACCCAGTCATGGCGTGAGCCTGCTTGCACATGACCCGAAGCCATCAAACGCTCCATCGCATCGAAGGCCAAGAGCACCACATCAAACGCTTCACCGGCTTGCACGCGTTTGGTGGCATCGACACCGCCCACTGATTCAATCGTGACGGACACACCCGTTTGAGCCAAGTAGGCCTGCGCCAAATCAGCCAGCAAAGCCTTAGTGGCCATGGAGGAAATGCCACGTAAAACAAGAGAGGGGGGAGGAATTTGCACAGCGAATGATTCTAGAGATTTACCCCATGAATAAGCCTCAAATGACGAACTATCTGCTATGACGTTTTTAAATAACGGACAATTGGTTATTCAAATTATGGAATTCCATGGAACTCAAACAAATCGAAAATTTTGTGCGCGTAGCCGAGCTGGGCAGTTTTACCAAGGCGGCGCTAGCGTTGAACATTCCTCAACCTCTGTTGAGCCGTCATGTGCGGCGGCTGGAGGTGGAGCTTCATCAAAACCTGCTCATGCGCAATGGCCGCGGCGTGACAGTGACCGAGGCAGGGTTGCTGATGCTAGAA
This sequence comes from Limnohabitans sp., assembly GCF_031538885.1. Lineage (GTDB taxonomy): Bacteria > Pseudomonadota > Gammaproteobacteria > Burkholderiales > Burkholderiaceae_C > Limnohabitans. Next base: position 12,107 of record NZ_JAVKLW010000117.1, on the reverse strand, counting down.
CACGGACGCGGCATCTTGCACCAAGTGGCTGTGGCGCGAGAAGCGCTGGGCTCGGTGCGCGGCGCCTTGGCAGGACGGGTGTCGATTGGTTTGCCGCCCAGCTTGTCGAAACTGGTGACCGTGCCACTGACCATGTCATTTCGCCAAGAACTGCCACATGCACAACTCTCGCTGACTGAAGGTTTCTCGGTGTTGATGGTGGAGAGCTTACGCGCAGGCCGTCTGGACATGGCGGTGTTGTACAACCCACCGCCCTCACCTGATTTAGAAATGAAAGTGCTGCATGAGGACGCCTTGATCTTGATTGCGGGCAAGAAGAGCCAACCGCTGACTGGCGGCAACACGCTCAAAGATGTGGTGCAACTGGCTGACTTAGCCAAGCTGCCGCTCATCGCGCCCAGTCGACCCAATGCGTTTCGCTTGTTGATTGAGACAAAGATGCTGCGCATCAATTGCAAGCCGAATATTGCGCTAGAGATTGATGGCTTGAACGCCATTCTGGAGTTAGTCAAAGAAGGCTTAGGCTATGCGATGTTGCCCGCCTACACCCTGAATAACTCTGCCAGACCCAGAGACTTCACGACGCACCGCGTGGAAAGGCCTAAGTTGATAAGCCAACTCATGCTGGTGTGGTCGGCACGTCGTCCCATGACGGCCACACACAAAGCGACCTTGCAATTGACCGAAGAGGTGGTGTCACAAGCCTTGATGGCCAACAACTAAGCTCTACCTCGCATTCGGATTTACCAACTGTCGTCACCGCCACCAGAGTCAGCGCTGTCCCAGTCGCTGCCAGAGCCCGCATCAAAGGATCCCAAGTCAGGTTGTGCAGGCGTGTCGAATGGCACATAACCACCGTTGTCGGCAACAGGTGCTGCGGTGGGTGCAGGGGACGTGTGATGGTCGCCCTCTAAGGCTTTGGACAAAGCGTACCCAGCAGCCACACCCGCCAAGCCACCCACCACCGCTCCTGTCATGGTAGAGCCACCACTGTTGGGCTGCGCATAGCCTTGCGGGGCATAAGCGCCTTGTGGTGCATTGGGTGTGTATTGCGCACCAAAGCCACGGGGAGCGGACGCCATACCAGCGGGCGTGGCCGCAGATCCGTAAGCTGCTTGGTTGGCATTCGCCGCAGCCGAGCGACGCAGCCACAAGCCCAACACCACCAAGCCAGCAATAGCAAGCCACACATACGTCAAAGATGATCCACTGCTGTTGGCCGCGGGTTCTCGGCTGGTATTGGCGGCAGCGTGTATGCCAGGTGCCACGGAAGGTGCCATCACCACAGCGGATAAAGGGGCCACAGCCAAGTCATTGACTTTGGCGGAGACGGCATTGAATTTTTCGGAGCTGGTCGCGAACTTCAAAGACGGATCGATATCTTTGGCTTTTTGCAACTCAGTTTTCGCCTCTTTGTAGCGGCGTTCGTGGGCCAGCACTTGGCCTAACTCGTAATGCGCCTTGGCACTTTGGGGTTTGTCTTGCAAGACTTCGCGCAGCATGGTTTCAGCCTGCGTGTAATGCCCCGCAGCAACAGCCCCCTCAATATCTTTGGGCGTGGGCAGTGCCAACGCCAACGAGGCACCGAGCACCATCGCCAGCGCAACACATGATTTGAACCATTGAGAAAACATAGGATGTACCACCTTTCAATCAAAACCTGCATCACACAGGGGTCCTGCATTGTGCAGTGCGGATGTGACGGCTTGGTAAAGCACACAAACCAGTAAATGAGGCCTAGGTACGCAAACACAAGAGGCAGGAAAAGAGAGAAGCAGAAAAGAGAAAGGTTCCGTACGGAACCTTTGACAATGGGCACTGTGCGCATTGGATGTGGCAAAAATGGTGGGCGATGCAAGTTTCGAACTTGCGACCCCCACAGTGTGAATGTGGTGCTCTACCCCTGAGCTAATCGCCCATTTTTACCGTCTTTCCCCTTGCAGGAGAGACCGTAATTATGCCACAGAATTTTCCAATTTTCGCCAAACCGTGTTGCCTGCGCTGGATTTATCGAGCTGCGCCAACACATCGGCATGTTGCGCTATTTCTTGCTCAGATGCAGAGGTGACGGGCAACTGAAAACTGCTCAAATCCACGTACTCAGTTGTGCGTGTTTGCTCATCGCTGTTGCTTTCAACTTCCATCAATAAGGCGTCTTGACCACGCGTCATGTTGATGTAGACATCGGCGAGCAGCTCCGCATCCAACAGCGCACCGTGCAAGGTGCGACCCGAGTTGTCTACTTCTAAACGGTCGCACAAAGAATCCAGCGAGTTGCGTTTGCCCGGGAACATTTCCTTGGCCATCACCAAGGTATCGGTGATGCCGTCGACAAAGCTGGTGAAAGTCGGACGCCCTTGCAAGGCCAACTCTTTGTTTAAGAAACTGACATCAAACGGGGCGTTGTGAATGATGATTTCTGCGCCCGCGATGTACTCCAAGAACTGATCAACAACTTCAGCGAACTTAGGTTTGTCTTTCAAGAACTCATTGGTGATACCGTGGACGCGCAAAGCGTCTTCATGGCTGTCACGCTCAGGGTTCAGATAGAAATGCAAATTGTTGCCTGTGAGTTTGCGGTGCAGCAACTCAACGCAACCGATCTCAATGATGCGGTCGCCGTTCTCGGCGGACAGGCCCGTGGTTTCAGTGTCTAGAAAAATCTGGCGCATGGTCAGTGATTTTCTTTGGCGTGGTTGATGGTGTACTTTGGAATTTCTACGACTAAATTTTGCTGCGCCACGACGGCTTGGCAACTCAAGCGTGAGTTGGGCTCCAAGCCCCAAGCGCGGTCTAACAAATCGTCTTCGTTTTCGTCCGCTGCGTTGAGCGAATTGAAGCCTTCGCGCACGATGACGTGGCAGGTGGTACACGCGCAGCTCATGTCGCATGCGTGTTCGATGTTGATGTGGTTCTCCAACAGCACTTCACAAATGGTGCTACCGGCAGGCGCTTGTAACTCTGCGCCTTGTGGGCAGAGTTCGGCATGGGGCAAGATTTTGATAACGGGCATTTAGATGTTCTCGATGTTTTGTCCGGACAAGACGTGTTGAATGCCGCGGTTCATGCGTTGGGCGGCGAAGGCCTCTGTGCCTTTGGCCAAGGCCTCAGTGATGGCTTCAATAGCGGCTGCGTCTTCCAGCTTTTTGGCTTCTAGCGTCGCCACCATCAACGCATCAATGCGCGTACGGTCTTGGGCAGACAGTAAATCACCATCGGCTTGCAAGGCGCTTTGCGTGGCGAGCCACATGCGGTCCGCGTCCACACGCGCTTCCACCAAAGCACGGGCTTTGATGTCTTGTTCGGCGGTCTTAAAGCTGTCTTGCAGCATGGTGGCGATTTGATCGTCCGACAAACCGTACGAGGGCTTGACGGTGATGTTGGCGGTGACGCCACTGATCTGCTCCACCGCGCTCACGCTCACCATGCCATCAGCATCCACCGTGAAGGTCACGCGGATACGCGCGGCACCTGCGGCCATGGGTGGAATACCGCGCAGCTCGAAACGGGCTAGGCTGCGGCAGTCGGCCACCATGTCACGCTCGCCTTGCACCACGTGCAAGGCCAAAGCAGTTTGACCGTCTTGGTAGGTGGTGAAGTCTTGCGCCATTGCGGTGGGAATGGTTTGGTTGCGCGGCACGATGCGCTCGACCAAGCCACCCATGGTTTCAATGCCAAGTGACAAAGGAATCACGTCGAGCAAGAGCAACTCACCATCGGGGTTGTTGCCCGCCAACTGATTGGCTTGGATGGCAGCACCGAGGGCCACCACTTCGTCTGGGTTGAGGTTGTTCAGCGGCGCGCAGCCCAAGAGGTCAGCCACGGCTAGCTGCACCTGAGGCATGCGGGTGGAACCGCCCACCATCACCACACCTTGGATGTCGTCTTTGCTGAGCTTGGCATCGCGCAGGGCTTTGCGCACGGCAGACAAGGTGCGTTGAGTCAACGCAGCGGTGGCGGCTTCAAACTCAGCGCGCGTGACGGCGTGGCTCAATGCATCACTTGACAAGGCGACTTCAAACGTGGCGCTGTCAGCCACAGAGAGCGCTTCTTTGCAAGCACGCGCGGCCACCAATACATTGGATTTGTCAGCGGGCGTGGCAGTGGTGCAGCCGGTTTGGCTTTGCACCCAATCCACCAAAGCACGGTCGTAGTCGTCGCCACCCAAGGCGGAATCACCACCGGTGGCCAGCACTTCAAACACACCGCGTGTGAGACGCAGCACGGAGATGTCAAAGGTGCCACCACCCAAGTCGTACACGGCGTAAACGCCTTCGCTGGCTTGATCCAAACCGTAGGCAATGGCGGCGGCTGTGGGTTCGTTTATGAGTCGCAGCACCTGGATGCCTGCGAGTTGCGCGGCATCTTTGGTGGCTTGGCGTTGCGCGTCGTCAAAGTAAGCGGGCACGGTGATGACCGCGCCATACAAATCGTCGCTAAAGGTGTCTTCAGCACGAAAGCGCAAGGTGGCCAAGATTTCGGCACTCACCTCAACAGGTGACTTCTCGCCCACACGGGTTTGAATGGCCAACATGCCGGGTTTGTCAACAAATACATAGGGCAGCTTGTCGCGGTTGACAATGTCGGCCACGCCACGGCCCATGAAACGCTTCACAGACACCAAGGTGTTTTGTGGGTCTTCGGCTTGCGAGGCCAATGCAGCGCGGCCAATTTGGCGGCCATCGTTCTCAAGGTAACGTACGGCCGACGGCAAGATGACATGGCCTTCGGCATCGGGCAAGCACTCGGCCACGCCGTTGCGCATGGCAGCCACGAGCGAGTGGGTGGTGCCCAAGTCAATGCCCACCGCGATGCGTCGCTGGTGCGGGTCAGGCGCTTGGCCAGGTTCGGAAATTTGTAACAACGCCATAGGTGTGTATTGTCTCAGTCGATTCGGGCTTCGATGTCACGCAAAAACTTTTCGATGAACATCAGCCCCCTCACCTGCTGCGCGGCTGCGGGCAGGTCGTGTGCATTGTCAATGAGCTCTGCGCAATGCTGCAAAGCGGCTTTGTGGGCTTGTTGCACATCATCCAACAAGGCTTCGAGCGCGGCCACATCAGTGACGTCGTCCATAGCTTCGCGCCATTCCATTTGTTGCATCAAAAACGCAGCGGGCATGGCCGTGTTGTTCTCGGCTTGAATGGGCGCGCCCCCTAACTCGCAGAGGTACGCAGCACGGCGCATTGAGTCTTTGAGGCGTTGGTAGGCCTCGTTGATGCGCACCGACCACTGCATCGCCACGCGTTGTGCGGCTGTGCCTTGCGAGGCAAATTTGTCAGGGTGAGCTTCGCGTTGCAAGTCTTTCCAACGTGCATCAAGCTGGGCACGGTCTTGTGCAAACTGCGTTGGCACGTTGAAGAGTTCAAAGTCGCTGACCGCGAGCTGCGCCGACAACGGCTTGGCCGGTTCGCTCACGTCACCCCTCACCTTAAATACGGAACGATTCACCGCAACCGCAACGGTCACGTTCGTTCGGATTCAAAAACTTAAAGCCTTCATTCAAGCCTTCGCGCACAAAGTCGAGCTGCGTGCCGTCAATGTAGGCCAAGCTCTTGGGGTCGATCAACACTTTCACGCCGTGGTCTTCAAAGATCACGTCTTCCGGTTCTTGTTCATCCACGTATTCGAGCTTGTAGGCCAAGCCTGAGCAGCCCGTGGTTTTGACACCCAAGCGCACGCCCACACCTTTACCTCGTTTGGCGAGGTAGCGGGTCACGTGGCGTGCCGCCGCTTCAGTCAATGTGACAGCCATTTAACGGGCCTCCTGCTGAGCCGCCTCAAAGGAGTACCAGCTCCCTCGGGGGGCAGCGAATACATGAAATGATGAGCGTGAGGGCATAACGTTACGCGGTCGCGTGTTTCTTTTTGTAATCATCCACGGCCGCTTTAATGGCGTCTTCGGCCAAGATGGAGCAGTGAATTTTCACAGGGGGCAGCGCCAGCTCTTCAGCGATTTCGCTGTTTTTCAAAGCTGCTGCTTGATCCAAGGTTTTGCCCTTGACCCACTCAGTCACCAATGAGGAAGAAGCGATGGCCGAACCACAGCCATAGGTTTTGAAGCGTGCATCTTCAATCACACCAGTGGTGGGATTGACTTTGATTTGCAACTTCATCACATCGCCACAAGCAGGTGCACCCACCATGCCGGTGCCCACAGAATCGTCGCCCTTGTCAAAGGAGCCCACGTTGCGGGGGTTTTCGTAGTGGTCAACCACTTTTTCAGAATAAGCCATATATTTCCTTTAGTGATGCTGCTAAGCCACAAATGAGCCCATGCGCGGAGCCAGAGCGAAGACAGTGCGGTTAGCACGGCAAGCGATGGGGACAAAGCAGGGGTTCATTTTGGCGACGCAGCTTAGTGAGCAGCCCATTGAATGGTGCTTAAGTCGATGCCTTCTTTGTACATGTCCCACAAGGGGCTCAGTTCACGCAGCTTGGCCACGTTGAGGCGAATGGTTTCAATTGCGTAGTCAATTTCTTCTTCGGTGGAGAAGCGACCAATCGTCATGCGCAAACTGCTGTGTGCCAACTCGTCGCTGCGACCTAAAGCGCGTAACACATAGCTGGGCTCCAAGCTGGCCGAGGTACAGGCCGAACCTGACGACACCGCCAAGCCCTTGATACCCATGATGAGCGACTCGCCTTCCACGTAGTTGAAGCTGATGTTCAAGTTGTGAGGCACGCGGTGTTCTAGGTTGCCGTTGATGAAGACCTGCTCCATGTCTTTGAAGCCATCGAGCAAACGCTTTTGCAAAGCTTTGGCTTTGGCCAAGTCTTTGGCCATGTCTTCTTTGGCAATGCGAAACGCTTCACCCATGCCCACACATTGGTGTGTAGGCAAAGTACCGCTACGCATGCCGCGCTCGTGACCGCCTCCGTGCATTTGTGCTTCCAAGCGTACGCGTGGTTTGCGGCGCACATACAAAGCGCCAATGCCTTTGGGGCCGTAGGTTTTGTGTGAGGCCAAGCTCATCAAGTCCACAGGCAGGGTCGCCAAATTGATCTCAACTTTGCCCGTGGCTTGCGCAGCGTCGACGTGGAAGATGATGCCTTTTTCGCGGCACATCGCACCAATACCATAGATGTCGTGAATCACACCAATTTCGTTGTTCACGAACATCACACTGATCAAAATGGTGTCGGGGCGAATGGCGGCTTTGAGCGCATCCGTGCTCAGCATGCCATCTTCTTGCACATCGAGGTAAGTCACCTCAAAGCCTTGACGCTCTAGCTCTCGCATGGTGTCGAGCACGGCTTTGTGCTCGGTCTTGACCGTGATGAGGTGCTTGCCTTTGGACTTATAGAAATGCGCCGCGCCTTTGATGGCGAGGTTGTTGGACTCGGTCGCGCCTGAAGTCCACACGATTTCGCGGGGGTCAGCGCCAATGAGCGAGGCCACATCTTCACGCGCTTTTTCAACGGCAGCTTCGGCTTCCCAGCCCCACGCATGGCTGCGTGATGCGGGATTGCCAAAGTGCTCACGCAACCAAGGGATCATCGCGTCTACCACGCGTGGATCGCACGGATTGGTGGCGCCGTAGTCTAGGTAAATGGGAAAATGAGGCGTCATGTCCATGATGGGTTCATCAAAATTTAAAAAATGCGTTGCTTAGTTTTTGACAAAGGCATTGCCTAAGGCAAATACTGAATTAGGTGCATTCACGCGAATCGGCTTGACCACGGGCATCGGCTGAATAGCGCGCTTCAAGGTGGGTTTGCTTTCAATTTCAACGCCTTTGGCGATTTGCTCGTCCACCAGCTTTTGCAGAGTCACGGAATCTAAAAACTCCACCATACGCTGGTTGAGTGAGGCCCACAGATCGTGCGTCATGCAACGACCCGTTTCGCCCAAGCAGTTTTCTTTGCCACCGCAATGAGTGGCATCAATGGGTTCGTCGACCGACAAAATGATGTCTGCCACAGTGATGTCTGCTGCTTTTCGACTAAGCGAATAGCCGCCGCCAGGGCCACGGGTGGACTCCACCAAGTCGTGACGGCGCAGCTTGCCGAACAATTGCTCGAGATACGACAACGAAATTTGTTGACGCTGGCTTATGGCGGCCAACGTGACAGGGCCTGTGTTTTGACGCAGAGCCAAATCAATCATGGCAGTGACCGCAAAACGGCCTTTGGTGGTGAGACGCATGGCAAGCTCCTCTCTAGTTGGGCTTTGTCGACTAATTAGGTCAAGTATAGTTCAATCCCCACGAATTTGCTCGGGTACTCGGTCGCAAAGCCCTTGCGGCTTAGGGCTTTTGCGCCAACACCGCCACGTTGTCGTGCCCTGCCCAGCCAAAGGCTTGTTCGCGCAAGGTGGCCAGTTGGTCGCGCACGCGGGCGGCGTTTTCGAACTCGAGGTTGCGGGCGTGCTCCATCATCAGCTTCTCTAGGCGCTTGATTTCTTTGGCCACATCGCGCTCACTCATGTCTTCAATAGCGGCGCGTTGAATTTCACGCTCTTGGGCTTCTTTGCCAGCCTTCTCACTGTAGACACCATCAATTAAGTCACGCACTTGCTTGAACACACCACGCGGGGTGATATCCATCGCCAAGTTATGTGCGATTTGCTTGGTGCGGCGGCGCTCGGTTTCGCCGATGGCCTTTTTCATCGACTCGGTCATGCGGTCGGCATAAAGAATGGCCTTGCCACTCAGGTTGCGCGCGGCACGGCCAATGGTTTGAATCAAGCTGCGCTCGGAGCGCAAGAAGCCTTCTTTGTCGGCGTCAAGAATGGCCACCAGTGACACCTCGGGCAAGTCGATGCCTTCGCGCAGCAAGTTGATGCCCACCAGCACATCGAAGGTGCCTAAGCGCAAATCACGCAAGATTTCCACGCGCTCCACCGTGTCCACATCGCTGTGGATGTAGCGCACTTTCACGCCGTTGTCGGTCAAGTAATCTGTCAGCTGCTCGGCCATCCGCTTGGTGAGCGTGGTGATGAGGACACGCTCGTTCAGCTCCACACGAATGCGAATTTCTTGCAGCACATCGTCCACTTGGTGCGTGGCGGGGCGCACTTCGACCAAGGGGTCGACCAAGCCGGTGGGGCGCACCAATTGCTCCACCACTTTGCTGGCATGGGTCTTTTCATACTCAGCAGGCGTGGCCGACACAAAGACGACTTGGCGCATGCGCTTCTCAAACTCTTCGAGTTTCAGTGGACGGTTGTCCAACGCGCTGGGCAAACGAAAGCCATATTCCACCAAGGTGGTTTTACGCGCACGGTCACCGTTGTACATGCCGCCTAGCTGGCCAATCATGACGTGGCTTTCGTCCAAAAACATGATCGAGTCTTTGGGCATGTAATCGGTCAGGGTGCTGGGCGGTGCGCCCACGGGTGCACCAGACAAATGACGGGTGTAGTTCTCAATGCCTTTGCAGTGGCCCACTTCACTGAGCATCTCCAAGTCAAAGCGTGTGCGCTGCTCCAAGCGCTGGGCCTCCACCAATTTGTTCATGCCGACCAGCTCTTTCAGACGCTCGGCCAACTCCACCTTGATGGTCTCCACCGCCGCCAACACGCGGTCACGCGGAGTGACGTAGTGGCTGGAGGGATAAATGGTGAAGCGTGGAATTTTTTGACGAATGCGACCTGTGAGTGGATCAAAGAGTTGCAGGCTTTCAATCTCGTCATCGAACAACTCGATGCGAATTGCCAACTCGGAGTGTTCGGCGGGGAAGACATCAATCGTGTCGCCACGTACGCGGAATTTGCCGCGTGAAAAATCTTGGTCGTTGCGCTCGTACTGCATGCGCACCAGCTGGGCAATCGCGTCGCGTTGGCCCACTTTGTCGCCGGCACGCAGGGTCATGATCATCTGGTGGTAACTCTCGGGCTCACCGATACCGTAGATGGCCGAGACTGTAGCCACCACGATCACATCACGTCGTTCCAAGATGCTTTTGGTGCAACTCAAGCGCATTTGCTCGATATGTTCGTTGATGGCGCTGTCTTTTTCGATGAACAAATCGCGCTGCGGCACGTAGGCCTCGGGCTGGTAGTAGTCGTAATAACTGACGAAATACTCCACCGCGTTGTTGGGGAAGAACTCACGAAACTCGCTGTAGAGCTGCGCCGCCAGGGTTTTATTAGGCGCAAAGATGATGGCCGGCCGCCCCAACTGCGCAATCACATTGGCCATGGTGAAGGTTTTGCCCGAACCCGTCACGCCCAACAAAGTTTGAAACACCTCACCATCGTTCACACCTTCGACTAGCTGAGTAATGGCCGTGGGTTGATCGCCCGCAGGGGGGTAAGGCTGAAACAGCTCGAACGGCGAGCCGGGGTAGCTGACCATCGCGCCTTTGGGCGCGTCTGTAGCTGCGGCGGCCTCGGAGGCTGGCGTTGCGTCAGGAAATGTTTCTGCTGTGTCAGACATGGTGGTGCAAACGGTATGGTTCGAAAAAAACGCACGGCCTCAAAAACCATACGGGTTGGCCCTTAAAATTCAAGCCTAACATGCAAGCCTACCGCAGAGTGCGCTTGTTTACCTAACCCCCCCTTTATCCGCGATCAAGGACTGACGATGTCAATGTTTACCGCTGTCGAAATGGCTCCCCGCGACCCCATCTTGGGCCTCAACGAGCAATACAACGCCGACGCCAACCCCAACAAGGTCAACCTCGGTGTGGGGGTGTACTTTGATGACAACGGCAAACTACCCCTGTTGCAATGCGTGCAAGCGGCTGAAAAAACCATGATGGCGACGCCATCCGCACGCGGTTACTTGCCGATTGACGGTATCGCTGCTTATGACGCCGCCGTGAAGAACTTGGTCTTCGGTGCTGACTCCGATCCCGTGCAATCGGGCCGCGTCGCCACGGTGCAAGGCATTGGTGGCACAGGCGGCTTGAAGATTGGCGCTGACTTTTTGAAACGCCTGAGTCCCAACGCCACCGTGTTGATCTCTGACCCCAGCTGGGAAAACCACCGCGCCTTGTTCACCAACGCCGGCTTCAAGGTCGACACCTACGCTTACTACGACGCCGACAAACGCGGCGTGAACTTTGAAGGCATGCTGGCCTCACTCAACGCCGCTGCCGCAGGCACCATCGTGGTGTTGCACGCCTGCTGCCACAACCCCACCGGCTACGACATCACCCCAGCCCAATGGGACCAAGTGGCGGCCTTGGTGAAAGCCAAGAATCTCACCGCCTTCTTGGACATGGCCTACCAAGGCTTTGGCCATGGCATTGCCGAAGACGGCGCCGTGATTCAAAAGTTTGTGGCCTCCAGCCTGTGCTTCTTCGTGTCCACCTCATTCTCCAAGAGCTTCAGCTTGTACGGTGAGCGAGTGGGTGCTTTGAGCGTGTTGTGTGCCGACAAAGAAGAGTGCAGCCGCGTGTTGTCGCAACTCAAAATCGTAATTCGCACCAACTACTCCAACCCACCTATCCACGGTGGTGCGGTGGTGGCTGCGGTATTGAACAACCCAGAGCTGCGCGCTTTGTGGGAAAAAGAGCTGGGTGAGATGCGCGTGCGCATCAAGGCCATGCGTCAAAAGCTGGTGGATGGCCTCAAAGCCGCTGGCGTGAAGCAAGACATGGGTTTCATCACCACCCAAATCGGCATGTTCAGCTACTCAGGCTTGCGCAAAGACCAAATGATGCGCTTGCGCTCCGAATTTGGCGTGTACGGCACCGACACCGGCCGCATGTGTGTGGCGGCGTTGAACAGCAAGAACATCGACTACGTGTGCCAAGCGATTGCGAAAGTGATGTAGCAGTGACTCAACCCCAAATCACGGAACGCATAGCAATCAACGCCAACTGATAGCCCTCGTTGAAAAACTCAACCGACTCGCCCACGTCTGCCGCACCTGCGGCGTAGAGCAAGGGCAAGAAATGGTCGCAGCTGGGGTGTGGCATCTTCGCTGTCTCGCCTTGGGCTTGAAAGTCCACCAAGGACACTAGGGAAGGTCTGCACAACGCATGACTTTACAGCGTGATTTGTTACGAACTTCATAAGGCGGATTCAAGGACGAAGTGCAACACGCTTTAACGAGGCATGGAATACCTCGTGAGGTGTCTTGAATCCTAGTCGCTTTCTGGGGCGGTGATTCAATCGGTTTTCAATCATAGTCAATTCCTCATCCGTCACGGTT
>NZ_JAVKLW010000116.1:0-4653 GCF_031538885.1 Limnohabitans sp. | reverse complement strand
GGTATCGTTCTTCTCGGCTGAGGTGCTTGTACATTGGGCAACTTCGACTTGGCGGTTAAAGCGGCCATGATGCTCTCGCATCCTCAGCCACCTATAACCAGTTCATCTTTGTTGCACTTCGTCCTTGAATCCGCCCTTCTTAATAATTTGACCGTGCAATTTCGAGACAAAACCAGAGCCCCCCCCCCAGCACCAACGCACGTTTAAACATTTTTCACAACATATCGCGCCCCCTGAAAGTAACACCCATGATGTATGGCTACGCACGCGTCAGCACAGAAGATCAAAAAACGCACGCCCAAACAGACGCACTCACTGCTGTTGGTTGTCAAGTCATCTACGAAGAAAAACGCAGCGGTGACAGCATGGCACGGCCCCTCCTTCAAAAACTCTTAAACCAACTCCAGCTGGGAGATGTCTTGGTCGTCTACAAACTCGACCCGTATTGCCCGCAGCCTACGGGATCTCATGCTCATTCAAGAACGCATCCACAACATAGGGGCCGAATTTAAAAGCTTGACTGAAGTCATCGACACCACCACTCCTGCTGGACGCATGATCTTTCAAATACTCGGTGCCTTTGCTGAGTTTGAACGCGCCATCATCCGCGAACGCACCATGATCGGCCTGCGCGCTGCCCGTGACCGCGGCAACATTGGTGGCCAACCGCCCAAGATTGCAGACCATGAACTCGACATCGTCTTGCAACTACGCGAAAAAGGACTCTCGCTCAGAGCCATTGGCAAACGCTTTGGCGTTCACATGTCAAGCGTCCGACGTGCCCTAGAGCGCATCAACGCATCCCCCCAAAAAAAAAGGTAAAAACAAAGCACTTCGTCGCAATCAAAAATAGACCGCACAGCAGGCAAGACTGATAAATGCGATAACCCTCGATTCCGCATCAGTCGGCGCAGGCCTCAGCCCGGCGGATGATGGCGTCGTGGCCCCCTCTGCCAACCTCGTCATGACTTTTGCAGAAAACATCCAAGCAGGCACTGGCAACATCACCCTCTATCGCGCCGATACCAACGTGGCTGTGGCCATCATCGCCGCCAGCGACACCAGCCAGATCACCATCAGCGGCAAGACCCTCACCATCAACCCGACAGCAGACTTGGTGGGTGGCGTTGCCTACTACGTCAACGTAGATGCAACGGCTATCCAAGACACGGCTGGCAATGCGTATGCAGGCATCACAGACACAACGAGCTGGAACTTCGCGGGGGTCACGCCGGTGACGGCGAACATCACCAGCCTAAGCTCGGATACGGGGAGCTCATCCAGCGACTGGTTGACTAACGCGCCAACCCAAACCATCAGTGGAGCCTTCTCAGGCGCTTTGACGGCAGACCAGACCATTCAAGTCTCAGCAGACGGCAGCACCTGGACCAATGCGAACATTAGCGGCAGCACTTGGAATGCGCCAAACGTCAGTTTGGTTGACACCAGCCTCGACATAAATTGGAGCACCTTGTCTGTTCGCATTCACAACAACACGACAGGCGCGGACATTGCAGGCACAGGTCATACCTACAAACTCGACACTGTGGCCCCCGCTGCACCCACCATCAGCAACACCATCTTGACGGACACCAATATGTGGGGTGGCTCGGTTCATAGCTCTATCGTGTCAGGTCAGGCAAGCAGTGACACCACCCTGGGACTCTCCGGAACGGGTGAGGCGGGAACCTCACTTCTCGTTCGACGTACCTATACCAACACAGTCACAGGAGGGACAAGCACCACCACCTCGGCCACTGTCTCCGTACAGCCAGACGGCACTTGGAGTTACACAACGGCAGGAAGCACGTCAACAATAGGCGCAGACGGGAAAACGGGGTACCACTCATATTCTGCGCAAGTCACAGATGCTGCGGGTAACACCGCAAACTCCGCAACCGCGGCGAATGTGTTTGTGGCAAATAACTTCACGACCTTCAAGGTAACCAGCGGGACGGGCACCGGTGGCGTGGGTATCAGTCCAGGGCTTACGTATGGCAACGACTACTTCATCACCTCAACAGGCAAGGTTTATGGTCTCCTTGATGGCGGTAACAAGCAATCCCTCATGCTGTTGGGGTTGTTCTCCAACCCAACTTCCCCAGGAGATCGGATGATGCTCAACGAATTTGCCACATCTTTCAACGGCGGTATAGCCGTGTCTAGCTCAGGCGTAGATGCAAACGCTGCCCATGGGCTGGACAACCTGCGCAGCGGAATTTACGTCGGCATTACGTATGTGCTACCAACCAAGACAGAGCTGCAGGCGCTGTTTACAGAGAAAAATTGGATCGCCGGCGCCGCTGTAGTTATTGGAACATCATCTAATGATTTCCTTAGCGTAAATGCTGCTTCCTCTACAAGTACCGGTAGTTGGCTTACAGGCACACCAGGCAACGGCCAATACGCTTGGATTTTCCAAGTGTTGTAACAAGCAGCACCTTCTTGGCGCCCAGCCAACCGACATACCCACCGATGCAGCGACATGGGTCAGCAAAGGGGGGGTGGTGTAGAAGTTGTTTAAGCTGCGGCAGCCCGAACCGCCGCTTTCACCCAATCAATTTCATACGCATCCATTGATTTTTTGAAATAGCGGTACACGTCTTGCATCTTCACGTTCAGGTGGATGCTGGCAAACCCCTCGTCATTGGCATCCAGTGGGATATTGCCAGTCACGACGCTTTTGAAGTGCTCGGGGTCTTTGTCTCTGGCGGGTTGATAGGCGTCAATGGCCGCCAAGGCATCCGCCAGTGCATAGCCATGATCGCGCATCAACACCATCAAGTCGTAAATGTCACGCGACTTCACACGGTCATACACCACGATACTTTTCATCACAAAAAGCCCGTCTAAGCCCAGCACATCAAAGCCCTTTGTGGCGGTTTTTAATTTTTTGGTGGACTTTAAAAAATCAATTTGTGTTTTGGGCCTGTCTCTTTCATGGCGCGCATGGAAGGTCAGCTTCGCGCCATCAATCAGATAGTCTTGAACATAGTCGTCCAAATGTTCAGCGGTGTTGATTTTGAATTTTGATTTTTGTGCTGCCGTGATCAGGCTCTCTATCGCAGCACCGCCAGCGGCCAAGTCGTTCAACACCCCGTCAATTGCGCGTTTGGGCAGGGTTTGGCCAAAGATATTGAAATCCAAATCCTCACTCATCCTGTGCCCGATTTGCAGCGCCAGTGCGGTGCCTCCCACCAATGTGAAGCCTGCCAATCGCGGCTCTTTCTTGAGGCGTGCAAAACACTGGCGTGTGGCCTCTGGCATGAAGTCAAGCTTGAGCATGCACACCCTCCTTTGCCCACGTTAAACCTTTGTGGATGTTGCGCAGCATACGGGCCACGCTGGTGCTGGTCATGGCGTCAAACGCACAGTGTTTGAACACGCGTTTGACTTTGGCGACGCCGTAGTAAAGACACAAGCGGAGCACGTCTTCAAACCTGTGCTTTTCCAAAACATGACCAATCAACACCTTGTCTTTGATGTGTGGGTTAGACCAGTCGTAAGGGCCAGACAAACCTATCTTGACCGACTTCTTCGGCGCATTGCTTTGCTTAACTGCTGTGCGCAGCCATGCAGGAACTAGCGCGGCATAAGCGTCGATCTCATCCTCTGGCCAATCGCCCGTTGTCTGTTGAATGTCAAGCGTGGTCAGCGCCTTGGCGCCACGCGTCCATAGCCCAAGCAGCACGCGCCCGTGTGGCGTTTGAGAAAGTTTGATCTTTCTTTGGCTCATGCGACGAAACGCCAGCTGTTGTCCGCCCGCCATCACCGTGCGCGTCTGCCCAGATGTGGGCACAACCACCACCGCCGCATTCGACGCATGCGGCAATGCGCCCCCCACATGCTCACCCGTCTTGTGCGCCAAGGCGACAGCCAAGGCATCGCCCGCTACATTGCCTGTCACATCGCCCGCCACTGCGTATAAGCCACGGGCGATACGAACCACCTCAGACGCATTCACCATGCGATAAAGCGTCTGGTCAACTGCAGCACGTGTGCCTGCTGATAAAAAATCAGCACTCGAAAACACCGCCCCTTGAGGCAAACTGGCAATCACCGCACGTATTTTCTCTGAACATGTCATGTTAGAAACTATACATGTTTTTCAAACAGCCGTCGATGTGCACTTACTGAAAAACGTCGGGGGCTTTTAAAACTACAAAGCCCGTCACTTGGACGGGCTCTGGGCTTCTAACACCGCGCTTTGCCAGATCGCGCTTAAACCACCAACCAACCGTTGGTCACCGCCGTGGTGGCCGTCAAGTCACCCGCGGGCGTGAAGTTGCGCAGCCAGATGGTCTGCGTGGCCGTGCCCGCGCCTGCGCCGTCCACGTCGATGACGATTTTGGTCATGCTGGTGATTGATGCGCTGGTAACGATCGTGTTGGCCGGTGCCCCGCTGCCTGCCAAGGTGCCGGCGGCGGGGCTGTAGGTGGTGAAGTTTGCAATCCACGCGCTCAAGTTGTCGGTAGCACCCTTGACATGGTTTTGCAACAAGTCGCTGAGGTTCAGCTTCATGCCGGTGTTCGCGCCCACCGTGGCATTGAAGTCCCACACCACGTCCACGGCACCCGTGCTGCCCGCGTCTCCGCGCAGCCAGTAGAAGGTGTCCTTGTTGCTGAAGCTGCTGGTGTTGGTGCCCCCGGCGCC
>NZ_JAVKLW010000115.1:0-18534 GCF_031538885.1 Limnohabitans sp. | reverse complement strand
TTCTACAACCACCGCAGAATTCACTCTACATTGGGCTATGTCAGCCCGATGCAGTTTGAGAAAAGCTGGAACGCGGCACAGCTATTGAAGGCCGCATAATTGACCAGCTAAGAGGTACGTCCAACAGGGGCAGGTTCACAAGCTGAAAATGCCCCGCGCCAATGTGAGTTACCACCTGCGCCAGCTTGAAAAGTCGCTAGGCGCTGAACTCATCCGTCGCACCAGCCGCCGCATGGAGCCCACGGAGCTAGGCTGGCGGTTGTGCGAACACGGGCGAGCCATTCGCAACGAAATGGCCAGCGCTCACGAAACGCTGACCAACCTCGGCCAAGGCTTGCAAGGCCGCGTGGGCATCAGCGCGCCCAGTGGCTATGGCCACATCGTGATAACACCGTGGCTGGTGGAGTTCAAGCAACGCTACCCTGGCATGGTGCTGGATGTGGTGTTTGAAAACCGCATCGACAACTTGCGCGACGATGTAGATATCGCTATTCGTGTCTTGCCACAGCCTCCAGAAACCATGGTGGCCAAGACCATGGAAGCAGTGCGTTACTTGGCTTGTGCATCCAAAGCGTTTGCCCAGCGGCAACACCCATTCGGTATAAGCGTGCACGCTCAAGGCGTAGTGTTGAGCAAGGTTTGAATGTCTTGCGCCAACACCTTCGCACCCGAGCCATAGCGGCTATACAGACGTACATTGCCACGCGTGTCATACACATAGCTACCCGCCGAGTGGTCCACGGTGTAGCTGGTGGGCGTTTTGCCATCTACTTTTTTGTAATAGATTTTGTAGTCCTTGGCCACCACTGCCAACTGTTCTGGCGTAGGGATGAAGGCGATGAAGGTCGGGTCAAAGTTGGTCATGTAAGCCTTGAGCAACTCGGCCGTGTCACGTGTGGGGTCCACCGTCACAAAGATACCTTGCAATTTTTCCGCATCGGCACCGAGCAAGCGTTTGACTTCAGCCAACTCCATCATGGACGTGGGGCACACATCTGGACATTGTGTGTACCCAAAAAAGAGGACGACGATTTTGCCTTTGAAATCCGAGAGGCTACGATTTTGGCCGTTGTGATCGGTCGACGTGAACCCCTTGGCGTAATCGGCCCCCGTGATATCAATGGCGTTGAACTTAGGCTTATCAGGGCTACAGGCAGCCGAGGCGAGGATCACAGAAACGGAGAACAAAAATCGGCGTGTATTGAAAAACATCAAAGCTCATCTTCAAAGGTAATGGTCAATCAACAGCGCGGCAAACAGCAGGCTGAGATGGATCAAAGAAAAACGAAAGGTCTTGCGCGCCAACTCATCCGAATAGTTGCGCCACAAGGCCCATCCATAGCCACAGAATCCTACGCTCAACACCACTGCGTTGACCAAGTAGAACCAACCACTCATGCGGTAAATAAAAGGCATCAAACAAGCGGCTAACAGCACAAAGGTGTAAAGCAAGATTTGCAAACGTGTGAACTCGTTGCCATGTGTGACAGGCAACATGGGCAAGCCTGATTTGCGATAGTCTTCCACGCGGTACAGCGCCAAGGCCCAAAAGTGGGGAGGTGTCCACAAGAAGATGATGAGGAACAAAATCAAGGCCTCGGGGCTGACCTCACCCGCCATCGCGGCCCAACCCAATACGGGTGGCATGGCACCAGATGCACCACCAATCACAATGTTTTGTGGTGTGAGCGGCTTCAAGATGACGGTGTACACCACGGCATAGCCCACAAACGTCGCAAAGGTAAGCCACATGGTGAGCGGGTTCACCCACACATACAAAATCCACGACCCCACCACGCACATGAGGGTGGAAAACAGCAAGGTTTCGCGGTCACTCAACTCACCTTTGGCCGTGGGGCGCCAAGCGGTGCGCTTCATGCGCGAGTCAATGCCTTTTTCGACCAAGCAGTTAAACGTAGCTGCGGCCCCGGCCACAAACCAAATGCCCAAGCAAGCCAGCAAGCCCAACTGCACCTCGGGCCAAGATGGCACACCAGGCACAGCCAGCACCATGCCGATGAGGGCACAAAACACAATCAGTTGAATCACGCGCGGCTTGGTCAGCGCATTGAACTGCCGCCAACGTGATAACAGAGGAAACGTGAAGCTCATAAAACAGGTCTCGTCACAATCCATTCAACACCGTGCTGCGCGAAGGACGCGCGCCGGTCAACATCCACAGCAGCGCAATCACCAGCGCCGCTGCGCCACCTGTGTGCAACACGGCAGCCACCAAGGGCCAATCGAACACCACATTCGACAAACCGGTGAGCAGCTGCAACAACAAACACCCCAGCAACACATGCGCGGTCGTTTGCAAAGCCTGCACTCGACGCAGCAAAAAGCCTAAGCTCGCCAAATAAGCCAACACGCCATACGCCATCAAACGGTGCACATAGTGAATGGCGGTGAGGGATTCAAACATCAAAGACTGTCCATTCGCATCCACACCTAAATGCCGCCACAAGGTAAAGCCTTGCTCGAAATTCATCAGCGGCCACCAACTTTTTTGACACAACGGAAAGGTGTTGCACGCCAGCACCGCATAGTTGGTACTGACCCAGCCGCCCAACAAGATTTGCAGCGTCAGTAGCAACATACCCAGCCAAGTGGCCGCATACAACATGGGCGCCAGTGAAATGGATGGATGACGGTCATGGGTCAATCGATGACGCTGCACTTGTAGCGTCAGCAAGGCCAGCAGCACCAAGCCGCCCATCAAATGCAAGGTGACGATGAGCGGAAATAACTTCATAGTCACCGTCAACGCACCAAAGGCCCCTTGCACACACACCCACAGCAGTGTGACCGTGGGCCACAACACAGGGTTGTTCGCCTCTGTGCGCCAGCGGCGTACCCACGCAAATGCGGCCAAGGTCAGGATCAAGCCCCCCGCGGTCATGGCCATGTAGCGGTGAATCATTTCAATCCAAGCCTTGGTGTGTGTCACAGGCCCCGTTGGCATTTGGTTTTGCGCGATGGCAATGGCAGACTGCGCGCCCACAGGACTGGCATGACCGTAACAGCCCGGCCAATCGGGGCAACCCAAACCCGAATCCGTCAAACGGGTGAACGCACCAAACAGCACCAAATCAAAGGTGATGAACAAGGTCAGCCAAGTCAGGGCTTGCACGCGACGGCTGGTGGATGCCTTCGGGTTGCGCAACCACACCCAACACAGGGGCACCATGGCGACCAAAGCCCCCATGGTGAGCAGGTGCAAGAGAGGAGTGAGGTTGTACAGGCTGTCGGTCATGGGTTGCTCGCTTCAGCGTCCAGCTTCGTCCCATGAAGCGGCAGCGCGCAACAACCGTTCGATGTCGCGCTTGGTTTTCAAAGCGCCTTCGGTGCTGAGCTTGGCAGGAAAACGCATCATCCATTGGCCATGCGGGTCCACCAAATACAAATGGTCTTGCAACTGCTGACCTTCGGCAGGCTGCAACCATTGCGCAAGCACCTCTGGGTTCACGCGCAAGACGGTGGCTTCTTTCAAGCCAGGCAAGATGCTGCTGGTAATTTCTGCATCATCGGACACCAACCAGACCCACTCGGTACGCGCACGGTCTTTGCCCAAACCCATCAAGATTTGGCGTTGCAAATACAACTGCTGCTGGCAATCCACTTGGCAAGCACCGCCGCCCACACTGATCAACAACCACTGCCCCTTGAGCGTGGGCAATAGCACTGGCTCCCCGTCCAAGGTCTGTATTTTCGCGTCAGGCAAGGCACGCACGGGTTCAATCAAATCACCAAAGTTGCGACGACCTTCTGGTCGCACCACGTAATACGTGAAATAGGAAGCCACGACCGGAGCCGCGCATATCAGCAACACCAACAACATGCGTAAGCGCCCCATGGCGGTGCGCTTGGCATCGGCTTGCACAACCTCGGAGGGGGTGGGCAAGTCATACACCGTCATCCCTAGCGGGTGCGATGGTTTAGAACGAGGAGCGTCTGGCATGGCGATAAGGTTGAATGAGTTGGAACCAAATGTAGAGCATCAGCTGCAAGGCAGCGAGTGCGAACCACTGGAAGGCATAAGCGAGGTTTTTTTCAACCCCTGTTGTGATCTCTGGCCAATCGCGTAGCAAGCCATCCGAAGCAGCATCGGTTTGCAACACGGTTACGGCCAATGCACCACCTGTTTGCAGGGCGTAGGTTTGAAGGTCGAGATTTTGCCGAATCTTGGATGTGTCAGGCGAAGCCCCTGCCGCCTCTGCGGCTGTACCCAAGTCCATCAAGTGGGAGGGCGGCGGTGCAATGCGTCCTTGCATGTGCACCACGCCTGAAGGGGTTTGAATGGCGGGCAACAAGGTTCGGTCTTGTTGGTGGCGAGGCACCCAACCGCGCTGAATCAAGACACGGGTGGAAGCATCCAACTGCAAAGGCGTGAGTACCCAAAACCCAGCACGTCCGTTCATAGGGCGATTATCCAAATACACCGTGTGCTGGGGGAGCCACTGCCCCACCAAGTCCACACGCTGGTGCAACTGTACAAAGTGTGATGGATCTTTCAACAGCACGTCCGTGTTCAACACAGGCGCCGCCATCTGCGCCACGATGGCCGCATGACGCGCCTCTTTCTCTGCCGCACGCGAGAGCTGCCAACCCCCCAAGCGTACGGTCACCGCGACACCAATTAGCATAGCCAGTGTCACCCATGCAAAAGCACTGGTACGTGAGATAGAGATAATGAGACCCATGAAATTCATTGTTGCATTTGCGTTCTTAGCCATTCTCGCCAGCTTGGGCTCTGCCTTGGTCTTCATGATGCGCAATGGGCGCAGTGGTTCAACTAAACCAGGCCTGATGGTGAAAGCTTTAGGACTTCGTGTCGGTATCTCGGTTGTTTTATTTGTTTGTATTTTGATTGGCTGGCACTTGGGCTACATACAACCTACTGGTATCGCAGCAGGACAGTAAGGCCTATCCAAGTAAGTGTGCCCATGCTTAGCGCGTCTCCAAAAAACAAAGGCCGCACATGCGGCCTTTGTTTTTTGGAGGTAGGTGACTTACATCCAGTACACCAAGATGTACAAGCCCAACCACACCACGTCCACAAAGTGCCAATACCAAGCAGCACCTTCGAAACCGAAGTGCTTGTCTGCTGTGAAATGGCCTTTTTGCAACCGCAGGGTAATGACCAACAACATCAACATGCCCAAGAACACGTGGAAGCCGTGAAAGCCTGTGAGCATGAAGAAGGTCGAGCCATATACACCTGAGCTGATCTTGAGGTTCATCTCGCTGTAGGCATGGGCGTACTCATAGCCCTGCACAAACAAGAACACCACACCCAACAGCACCGTGAGCCACATGAACTTGATGGTGGTGTCACGCTTGTTTTCAATCAAGGCATGGTGTGCGATGGTCAAGGTCACACCCGACGTCAACAGCAAGGCGGTGTTGATGGTGGGCAACCAAAACGGCGTCATGGTTTGAAACGGCTCAATGATGCCGGCAGGCGACGCGGTCATCCCCGCAGCCGCACTCGGCCATACGGCTTTGAAGTCAGGCCACAACAACGCGTTGTCTAAGCTGCCCAGCATCGGCACAGAGTGCGCACGTGCCCACCACAAAGCCGAGAAAAATGCGCCGAAGAACATCACCTCAGAGAAGATGAACCAGCTCATGCTCCAGCGGTATGACAAATCAACTTTGTGACCGTATTGCCCGCCCTCGCTCTCGGCGATGGCATCCCCAAACCATTGGTAGAGCACACCCAACCAGAAGGCCAAGCCAAAGAACAAGCTGTACTTACCCCACTCTGCCCCATTGACCCACTGGCCTGCGCCAAGAATCACAAAAAATAAACCCAACGCCGCCATCGCGGGATGGCGCGACGCATGAGGTACGTAGTAATAAGGCGTTGAGCCGTGTGAGGTGCTACTCATATCCACTCCTTCTTTATTTCGCGACGACCAGATTGACCAAAACGATCAAGCCGATCACAAACAACAAACCTGCCAACAAGCCCACGCCCAGCACATGCAAGGGTGTGATCTTGTCAATATCCTCTTGAAATTCGCTACTTTTGCGAATTCCTAAAAATGACCATGCCACGGCTTTGACAGCGCGAATGAGCGAAATCTTGTTGCTCATACGCCCATTCCTGATTTGTGCGGCACATCCAGCGCAGCCGTCGGTGCGGCTGGCGTTTTAGAGCCCACTTCAAAGAAGGTGTATGACAAAGTAATGGTGGTCACGTCTTTGGCCAATTTAGGGTCAATCACAAACACCACAGGCCACTGCTTTTTTTCGCCGGGGGCCAAGGTGTATTGGTTAAAACAGAAACATTCCAGCTTGTTGAAATGCGCCGCCGCTTGGCGTGGTGCATAGCTAGGAATGGCTTGGGCTGACATGATGCGGTCTTGCACGTTTTCAAATTCGTACATCACCGTCATCATCTCGCCTGGATGCACTTGCATGGAGCTCTGTGCGGGCTTGAACTTCCAAGGGCCACGCGCATTGGCATCGAATTCGACAGTGATGGTGCGGCTCACATCGACTTGTGTGTTTTCCACTCTCGACCGAGCCGAACCTGAACCTGGCATCTCACGCTCGCCCAAGGCCAAGATGTTGATGCCCGTGAATTCGCAAATCGCTTTGTACATCGGCACCAAGGCATAACCGAACGCGAACATACCCGCCGCCACAACGACGAGCTTCTTGAACATGATCAGGTTATGACGAGGTGAAGCCATGATCTTCAGCGATTCAACCACATGATTTTGACAAAGAAGCCCACAAAAAACACGACCGCGACAGAGGCCAAGATCAGGCCCAAGCGAAGGTTGTTTTTACGTTGCTCTGTATTCATGCCCATCAGCCGATCACACGCGTTGCAGTTGCGTCCAACTTAGGTGGCGTCTCAAAGGTGTGGAAAGGCGCAGGTGAAGGCACCTCCCATTCCAAACCTTCAGCAGCTTCCCAAGGCTTGGCAGAAGCCTTCTCGCCGTGACCGCGCATCGCTGGCAGCACCACGAACAAGAAGAAATACACCTGCGCAAATCCGAAGAAAAATGCACCAATCGAGGCCACCGCATTGAAGTCTGCGAACTGCATGGGGTAATCCGCATAGCGGCGTGGCATACCAGCCAAGCCCAAAAAGTGCATGGGGAAGAAGGTGACGTTGAAAGAAATCAGGGTCCACCAGAAGTGAATCTGGCCACGCGTTTCGTTGTACATCACACCGGTCCACTTGGGGCACCAGTAGTAAAAGCCAGCGAACATGGCAAACAAAGAACCCGCCACCAACACATAGTGGAAGTGCGCCACCACGTAATAGGTGTCTTGCACTTGCGTATCAATCGGGGCCATCGACAAGATGAGGCCCGTGAACCCGCCCATGGTGAAGACGAAGATAAAGCCCACCGCAAACAGCATCGGGGTTTCAAATGTCATGGAGCCGCGCCACATGGTGGCAATCCAGTTGAACACCTTCACGCCCGTGGGCACGGAGATCAACATCGTGGCGTACATGAAGAACAGCTGGCCTGTCACGGGCATGCCCGTGGCATACATGTGATGCGCCCACACGATGAACGACAAAATCGCAATCGATGACGTGGCATACACCATGGAGGCGTAACCGAACAACCTTTTACGTGCAAACGCCGGCACGATGTGGCTGATGATGCCGAAAGCTGGCAAGATCATGATGTACACCTCAGGGTGACCAAAGAACCAGAAGATGTGCTGGTACATGATCGGGTCACCACCGCCAGCGGGGTTGAAGAAGGTCGTGCCAAAGTGACGGTCTGTCAGCGTCATCGTGATCGCGCCAGCCAACACAGGCATCACCGCAATCAGCAAGTAAGCCGTAATCAACCAAGTCCACACAAACATCGGCATCTTCATCAAGGTCATGCCAGGGGCGCGCATATTGAGAATAGTCACGATGATGTTGATCGAGCCCATGATGGATGACGCGCCCAACAGATGCATGGCAAAGATACCCGCATCCATGGAGGGGCCCATTTGCAAGGTCAGCGGTGCATACAAAGTCCAGCCCGCAGCAGGTGCGCCACCGGGCATGAAAAATGAGCTCACCAAGGTGACAGCCGCAGGAATCATCAACCAGAAACTGAAGTTGTTCATGCGGGCAAAGGCCATGTCTGACGCGCCGATTTGCAAAGGAATCATCCAGTTCGCAAAACCGACGAAGGCCGGCATGATGGCGCCGAACACCATGATCAAACCGTGCATGGTCGTGAGCTGGTTGAACAACTCAGGATTGACCAATTGCAAACCGGGTTGGAACAACTCGGCGCGAATCAGCAGCGCCAAGACGCCGCCCACCATCAGCATGGCGAACGCGAACAACAGGTACAAGGTACCAATGTCTTTGTGGTTGGTGGCAAACACCCAGCGGCGCCATCCGTGGGGTGCGCCGTGGTGGTCATCGTGACCGTGGCCGTGGGAATCGAGTACTGCGCTCATGATGTTTTCCTTCTAAACGCTAGCTTTAACGGGCGGCCTTGACATCGGCAGGCTGAACCAGCTGGCCGGTCTTGTTTGACCAATTGTTTTTTGTGAAGCTGATGACGGCCGCAATATCGGTGTCACTCAACTGTTTCCAGCCTGGCATGGCCAAGTTGTTTTGACCATTCAACAAGACTTTGATTTGCTTGTTTTTGTCTGCATCCAACACCACGGCAGCGCCGTCGAGTGGCTTGATGGGGCCAGCCCCCTTGCCGTTGGGCTGATGGCAAGCCGCACAGTTGGCGGCGTACACCTTCTCACCGCGCTTGGTGATATCAGCCAACGTCCACACCCTGGATGGGTCGTCTTGTTTGGCCGCCATTTTCTTTTGCTGATCCGCCACCCATGCGGTGTAGTCAGCAGCGCTGAGTACCTTCACATGAATCGGCATGTAAGCATGCTCTTTGCCACACAACTCTTGGCATTGGCCGTGGTAGTCGCCTACGCTCTCTGCACGGAACCATGTGTCGCGCACAAAGCCGGGAATCGCATCTTGCTTCACACCCAGCGAAGGCACCGCAAATGCATGAATCACATCATTGGCCGTGGTGATGATGCGCACCTTCTTGTTGACGGGGACCACCAAGGGGTTGTCGACCTTCAGCAAGTAGTCATCAATGTCAACACCCTTTGCGCCGTTGTTAGACATGACACGTTGCTCATTGTCCAGCGTCGAGATAAACGCAATGCCTTCGCCCTGACCTTTGATGTAGTCATAGCCCCACTTCCACTGGTAACCCGTGGCTTTGATGGTGAGGTCTGCGTTGGAGGTGTCCTTTTGGGCCACCACCGCTTTGGTTGCAGGCAAGGCCATCAAGATCACGATGATGAAGGGAATGACCGTCCAAGCGATTTCGACTTTCACCGACTCGTGGAAACTGGCCGATTTGTGCCCCACCGACTTACGGTGCTTCCAAATGGAATAGAACATCACGCCAAACACCGCCAAGAAAATCACGGTACAGATGATCAGCATGAACCAGTGCAGCCAACCCTGCTCCTGGGCAATTTTGGTCGCGCCAGGTTGGAGGTTCAGTTGCCAAACAGCTGGGCCGCCTGGCAAATCATTCACCGCCCAAGCAGCTGTGCTCGCCCATGCGGCGAGGAACAACACACCTGAAGTCAACTTTTGGAAAAGATTGTTCTTCATCACTTTGATTGCCTTAATGTTTTTTGTCTTCAGGACTAGATACAAACCCGCTAAACACTGACCTAACTCAAATGTTTTTTAAGCGTGCTTGCGTTAAAAACTTACAGAGAAAATCATACAGAGCGATCATTGCGGGTTTTCCCTAATATTATTCGCATCGCTTGTAGGGCAATAGCACTGTGCGCTTGAACTTTCAGACGCGGCAAGGGTTTCAGTGCATGGCCGTAAATCACCTCTACCGTCAGCGTCAAACGCCCATCGTGTTGTGGCTTGGCCAAGGTCAACAAGGCATTTTTCAGCTGAGCCAACCACTGCTTACCCCGCAAACCCACAAAGCGTTCACAATGCAGGTTGCGGCCTAGGACACGAAATTCAGCTAACAGGTCATCCGCATTCGCATAGGTCAAAGTGATGCGTTCCATGTCCATCACAGGCTCGGCAAAACCCGCTTGCACCAGCATGTCGCCCCAGTCGTGCATATCGGTGAAGGCGTGACAGGCAGGCGGCCAACCTTGGCGTTGATAAACCTCCGCCAACTCACGCAACGTGTCCGGTCCGAGACACGAGAACATCAAAAAGCCATCGACAGCCAACAGTTGGTGCCATTTCTGCAACAAAGCCTCGGGGTCGTCACTGGTGTGCAACGCCATATTCGCCCACAACATGTCTGAACTGCCTGCGGCGGGTGCGTGAAACCTCAGCAAATGGGGCTGCATCCAGCGCCGCCACCAAGGGGACTGCAAAGTTTGACGGGCCCGTTGTTCACGCGCCGGCGTGGTCTCCACCACGTGACAGGACGCCTGCGGATAGCGCGCACGTAGCTTGCCGTGTGTTTGCAAACCCCCACTCAGGGGCGCCCAATCCACCCACGATGTGGGCTGCAAGCGAATCCACTGCAAGCGGTCCTCCATACGACGCCCCACCTCCTCATTCAGCCAAGGGGATTGCGCATGTGGCCAAGCCGCCCAACGGGCACAGGCAACGGGGTCTAAGGTGGGGGGGCGCTCGGCGCGAGGCGATTCAGACATGGCCACCATTATCGACACCACGTCTTTCGTAAACAGTGCGCCGCACTTCAACCCAGCCCCCCGTGATGTCTTTCCAATGCAAGACATGTTGCGCTGGCCCAGTCTCTGTCATATCTGCCGCAGCTGGCCCAGCCAGCCTTTGTGTGCGTCCTGCGTGGACCGCTTTGCCCAACCCACCTCGCGCTGCCCCGCCTGCGCACTCACGCTAGGCCGTACCCGCCACAGCACCAGCGCCTCGCTGACCAGCCATTGCCAACATTGCGTCCAACACCCGAGCCCCCTAGACGCGTGCGTGGCTGCCGTGAGCTATACCTTCCCGTGGGCAGGATGCATTGCCCGTTTCAAATTTCAAGCCGACCCCAGTCTCGCCCGTGCGCTCGCCCACCTCATGCGTCACGCCCCGTGGATGGAGCCTGCACTCGATGCGACCCACATCGTCGTGCCAATGCCACTCACGCCACAGCGCCTGCGCGAACGTGGCTTCAACCAAGCACTAGAGCTAGCCCGCCACTTGGCCCCACACAAAACCCACGCCCACACCCTGCTACGCCGTGGCGACAGCGCCCCCCAAGTTGGCGCGTCACGCCAAGAGCGCTTTGACCGTGTACGCGATGCGTTTTGGGTCGCGCCAGAGCGTGTGTCTGTCGTGCGTGGTCAGCGCATGGTGTTGGTAGACGATGTGATGACCACGGGCGCCTCCATGCATGCAGCGGCACGCGCATTGCGTGCCGCCGGAGCCGTGCACATCACGGGTGTGGTCTTGGCCCGCACAGAAGAACACGAAGCGCATCACTAAGGAGCATCTGCATAACTCCCTTGTAAACCCTGACAGCGTGAACGCCATGGAAGGCATTAAGGACACATGAAACCAACCAGCCCATCATCAACGCCTCTAGCAATGCGCGCCTGGCCACGGCTGGCCCAGGCGATGCGCTGGCTGGGTTGATCGCTGCATATCTTGCGCAGAACGGGTATGTGTTTGCTGCCAAGCGGTGTACTCGCACGGGCATGTGGCTGATCTGTGGCCCACAAAGAGCTCAGCACTCGATGCCGCATGGCTCGTGGCGTCGGTGCGTTGAGGCGCGACGCCGCTTTATTTGCGCGAGCGGCTTCGCTTGGCACTAGGTTTTTTATCGCCTGACTTACGAGAAGCACCCGCCGCCGCTTTGGGCTCACCTCGCCCTGTTTTGCCACTCATTTTGGTGAACGCTTTTTTCACCGCAGTTTTGAAGTTTTGTATGGGCGAGCCATGCGTATCCTTCGCGCCGCGTAGTAGCAGCTCATCGGTTTCACGCACCAAGCGGAAATCGATCTTGCGACCGTCCAAGTCAACACGGCTGACTTGAATGCGCACACGCGAGCCAATGCCATAACGAATGCCCGTGCGTTCACCGCGCAACTCTTGACGCATTTCATCAAAGCGGAAGTATTCACCGCCAAGCTCGGTGATGTGCACCAAGCCTTCCACATACATGGAATCTAGGGTGACGAACAGGCCAAAGCTGGTCGCTGCTGTGACCACACCGCCGTACTCCTCACCCAAATGCTCGCGCATGTATTTGCATTTGAGCCAAGCTTCGACATCACGGCTTGCCTCATCAGCGCGACGTTCGTTGGCGCTGCAATGCAAACCTGCGGCTTCCCACGCTTGGCTGTCAGGCGTAGATTCGAATTTTTCGGCCAATTTTTTCTCTGGCGCACGCACACGTGAGGCCAGGCGACGCGCCAATTTGGCGTGCGCCTCCCCCGGTGTAGGCATTGCTGGCAATTGGTATTTGCGCTTCAACAAAATAGCTTTGATGACACGGTGTACCAATAAGTCGGGGTAACGACGAATCGGGCTGGTGAAGTGGGTATAAGCCTCGAACGCCAAGCCGAAGTGTCCGTTGTTGTCTGGCGTGTACACCGCTTGCGACATGGAGCGCAGCAACATCGAATGAATTTGCTGGGCATCCGGACGTTCTTTGGTCGCTTCTGCAATCGCTTGAAATTCAGATGGCCTGGGGTTATCCCCCACTGTCATGCCAACGCCCGTCGCTTTGAGGTACCCGCGCAGCAAGTCAATCTTCTCGGGCGTTGGGCCTTCATGCACACGAAACAAGCCTGGATGCTTGCTTTGCAAGATGAAGTCAGCACTACACACGTTGGCGGCCAGCATGGCCTCTTCAATCAACTTGTGCGCATCGTTGCGAACGCGTGGCACGATCTTCTCGATACGACCACTTTCATCACACACGATTTGTGTCTCGGTGGTTTCAAAGTCAACCGCACCACGCACACGTCGTGCCTTAAGCAAGGCACCATACACATCGTGCAAGTTCAACAAATCATCGATGCGTTCTTTACGCTTAGTGGCCTCTGGTCCACGCGTGTTCGACAAAATGGCTGCCACTTCGGTGTAGGTAAAGCGTGCATGACTGAACATGACGGCAGGATAAAACTGATAGGCCTCGACATCGCCAGAGGCACTGACCAGCATGTCGCACACCATGCACAAGCGCTCGACATCGGGGTTCAAGGAACACAGTCCGTTTGACAACTTCTCGGGCAGCATGGGAATCACGCGGCGTGGAAAGTAAACGCTGGTAGCGCGGTCATACGCATCCACATCAATGGCGCTGTCAGTTTCTACATAGTTGCTCACATCCGCAATGGCAACCAATAAGCGCCAGCCTTTGCCCTTGCCCACTTTGGCCGGTTCGCAATACACAGCATCGTCAAAGTCGCGGGCGTCTTCACCATCAATGGTGACCAAGGGCACATCGGTCAAGTCAACGCGGTCTTTTTTATCTTGCGCACGAACTTTGTCTGGTAAGCCACGCGCCATACCCAAACAAGCGTCAGAGAACTCATGTGGGACGCCGTATTTTCGAACCGCAATTTCGATTTCCATGCCAGGGTCATCGACCTCACCGAGCACTTCTTTGATGCGGCCTACAGGTTGCCCATACAGACTCGGGGGTTCGGTCAACTCAACCACCACCACTTGCCCCACCAGAGCATTAGCAGTGGCGCCTTTGTTAATCAACACATCTTGGCCATAGCGCTTGTCTTCTGGCGCAACTAACCACACGCCGCTTTCTTGCAGTAAACGTCCAATA
The DNA here is from genome assembly GCF_031538885.1 of Limnohabitans sp. GTDB lineage: Bacteria > Pseudomonadota > Gammaproteobacteria > Burkholderiales > Burkholderiaceae_C > Limnohabitans. Next base: position 4,771 of record NZ_JAVKLW010000115.1, on the reverse strand, counting down.
ATGGGTTGTTTGGAACGCTCCAAAATTTCAACCACGCGCCCTTCTGGGCGTCCCTTGCGGTCGAGACGCACAACGCGGGCTTTGACACGATCACGGTGCAACACCGCGCGCATTTCATTAGGTGGCAAAAAGATATCTGGAGCACCATCATCTCTTTGCACAAAACCATGACCATCACGGTGACCCGAGACAATGCCGACAAACTCTTCCAGTAAACCACTGGTGTGTGTGGAATTTTTGATACAATACCCTTCTTTCCTGATGTGCCCAGGTGGCGGAATTGGTAGACGCACTAGTTTCAGGTACTAGCGAGTAACATCGTGGGGGTTCGAGTCCCTTCCTGGGCACCAATATAAGTTAAATAAAAGCCACCTTTGGGGTGGCTTTTATTTTGAGTGAATTTAAATCGGTAATGCGACAAGGTCATGGCCTTCTGTCGCCACCACTTTGGCGCGGGTGAACTCACCCACCTTCAATACTTTGCTTAGTTTTTCTGGCGGCAGCAACCTCACCACGCCATCAATCTCTGGCGCATCCGCGTAGCTACGACCTACGCCACCTTTGCGCCCACCCGCTGGCGCTGAGTCCACCAACACCTGTAGGGTCGAGCCAATGCGGCGCTTGAGTTTGACAATCGACACCTCTTCTGCCACGGCCATGAAACGCGCTTGACGCTCTTCGCGCACCGCTTGCGACAACATGCCTGGAATGTCATTGGCTGCTGCACCGTCCACTGGGCTGTAGGCAAAGCAACCCGCACGATCAATCTCGGCTTCGCGCACGAAGTTGAGCAAATGCTCAAACTCTTCTTCTGTCTCACCAGGAAAACCGGCAATGAAGGTGCTGCGAATCACGATTTGCGGGCACAGCTCGCGCCAGCGGGCAATACGCTCTAAGTTTTTTTCGCCACTGGCTGGACGCTTCATGCGCTTCAACACATCGGGGTGACTGTGCTGGAATGGCACATCCAAATACGGCAATATATGACCCGTGGCCATCAACGGGATGATGTCATCCACACTGGGGTATGGGTACACATAGTGCAAACGGACCCAAGCGCCATAAGTTTGCGCCAACTTGGCCAAAGCTTGCGCCAGCTCTAAGGTGCGCGTCTTGGTGGGTTGTCCATCGAAGAAACCTGTGACGTATTTGACATCCACGCCATACGCGGACGTATCTTGACTGATGACCAAGAGTTCTTTAACGCCACCTTCAAACAACGCACGCGCTTCTTTGAGTACATCGCCAACGGGGCGACTGACCAAATCACCACGCATGGACGGGATGATGCAAAACGTGCAACGGTGGTTGCAGCCTTCGCTGATTTTTAAATACGCATAGTGCTTGGGTGTGAGCTTGACACCCGCTTCACCAAAACTGTTGGGCACCAAGTCAATGAAGGGGTCGTGCGGCTTGGGTAAATGCGTATGCACCGCATCCATCACCTCTTGCGTGGCGTGCGGGCCTGTAACGGCCAATACGCTGGGGTGCATTTGCATGACGAGGTTTGAGCCACCTTCGCCTTGACGTGCACCTAAACAACCTGTGACGATAACCTTGCCGTTTTCAGCCAAGGCCTCCCCAATAGTGTCAAGGCTCTCTTTGACTGCATCATCAATGAAGCCGCAGGTGTTGACGATGACGATATCTGCGCCCGCAAAAGTTTGGGATGTTTGATAGCCCTCGGCGTTGAGTTGCGTCAAGATCAATTCAGAGTCGGTCAGCGCCTTGGGGCAACCCAAGCTCACGAAACCAACTTTAGGTATGGTTATTTCTGTCATTTACGCTTCAGCCCCATCAAATCCATCATGCGCTCGGTTTGTTTTTGCAATTGTTCCGCATAGCTGCTCACCAGTGTCGGCACGATGGGCGTCTGTGGCACGTTATCCATGAACGTTTGCACGTTCTTTTCTAGGTAAAAGCCCATGAAACCCTGCATCGAATGCCCATAAAAGCGAATGATATTGGCCAAGACTGGCTCTGTCAGGATAGGCGCACCGTCCGACTCGTGTTCCAAGATGATTTGTAACAAGATGCTACGCGTCAAATCTTCGCCCGACTTGGCATCGACTACCCGAAATGGGGCGTGCGTCATCACCAGTTGCTTGATATCAGACAAGGCCACATAGCTGGATGACGTAGTGTCATACAAGCGGCGATTGGGGTACTTCTTGATCACGCGGTCCTGTGTGCCATCTGAAGTGTTTGATTTTTTGCTGCTCATTGAAGTCAGCTCCCGTTGAAAAAGAAAAGCCCAGTACTGTTCAAACAGTGCTGGGCTTGGCGGGGAACAATATGGTAGGCGCGATTGGAATCGAACCAACGACCCCCACCATGTCAAGGTGGTGCTCTAACCAACTGAGCTACGCGCCTACATTGTTCAAAGAAAAAATTATAGCAGAGTTCAACGACGCTTCGCAGTGCGCACACCGCGCACCTCTTTGACCAAACTTAAAACCTTTTGAAGACGACGCGAATCCCCCACTTCAACGGTGAAGGTCATCCATGCCAAGTCCTTCACCGACTGCGTTTGCACACCAATCACGTTCATTTTTTCTTTGGCAAAGACTTCTGAAATATCACGCAGCAATCCTTGACGATCCAAGGCTTCGATATTCACATCCACTGGATAGACCAAGGCTTTAGCCGAAACCGACTGCCCCCAATCCACCTCAATCACACGGTCCGCACTGCGCAAGGCAATTTGCTTGAAATTGCCGCAATCCGCGCGGTGAATGCTGACGCCCTTGCCGCGTGTGACAAAGCCACGAATCTCATCGGGTGGCGCAGGCTTGCAGCATTTACTCAACTGCGTGAGTAATGAATCAATACCCACGACCAACACCCCGCTCTTGGATGCTTTGTCACTGGGACGGGACTTCTTCAAGCGCACATAGTCGTCCGCGTCCATCACCGTGGCGGGCGGATTCAGCAGCGTTTCAATGTTGCGCAAAGAAAACTCATCTTTACCCACCACCGCAAACAGCGCCTCAGCTGATTTAAAGCCGAGTTGCGAAGCCAAGTCGTCGAGTTTGATCGCCGTCCTCCCTTCACGCTGCAAGAGCTTTTCGACCGCCTCGCGGCCTTTGGCTGCTGTTTCTTGCATAGCTTGGGCATTGAACCAAGCCCGCACCTTGGCGCGCGCACGAGAACTGGCTAAGAAACCTAACTCAGGATTGAGCCAATCACGCGATGGCCCACCTTCTTTGATAGCGGTCACCTCTACCGTCTGACCATTTCTCAACTGCGTGTTAAGGGGCACCATCGCACCATCGACACGCGCACCACGGCAACGATGACCAAGGTTGGTATGCAAGGTGTAGGCAAAATCAATCGGCGTGCCCCCTTGGGGCAACTCCACCACCGCAGCGTCTGGCGTCAACACATAAATACGGTCACTTAATGCATCCGTGGTAGCTTGGCTTTGCGCATCTACAGACAGCTCGCGCTCCCAAGCCAACAACTGACGCAACACCGCAATCTTGGCGTCGTAATCGCCAGAAGCACTCACCCCTGCATAGCCCTTGGTACCAGCTTCTTTGTAAGCCCAATGTGCAGCCACGCCGTGTTCGGCATGTTCATGCATTTCATGTGTGCGAATTTGAATTTCAATCGGACGCCCTTGCGCATCCCGCACCACCGTGTGCAGCGATTGGTAGCCATTCGATTTGGGCTTGGCAATGTAGTCGTCAAATTCGGAGTCAATCGGTGTGAACTTGGTATGAACGAGGCTCAGTGCGGCATAGCAGTCAGGCACCGAGGCAACCACCACACGCAACGCACGCACATCAAACACGCGTGAGAAATCCAGCGACTTACCACGCATTTTTTTCACAATGCTGTAGATGTGCTTGGGTCGCCCCGCCACTTGCACGGTGACCCCTTGAGCTTGGAGCTCCGTTTCCAACCCATCACGCAACGCCAGCATGTAGTTCTCACGCTCTATGCGTTTTTCATCCAGTAACTTGGCGATTTCGCGATAGGTCTCTGGTTCGAGGAAGCGAAAAGACAAGTCTTCCATCTCCCATTTGATTTGCCAAATGCCCAAACGATTGGCCAAGGGCGCGAACACATACAAAGACTCATAGGCCAAGCTGTGCGGCACAGGCTGCTTGCTAGCGGCGTAGTAGCGCAAGGTTTGTAAACGCGAGGCCAAGCGCAACAACACCACGCGCAAATCACGTGAGAACGCCAGCAGCATCTTGCGCACGTTCTCGGTTTGCACGGCGGCCAGTTGCGACTCTGCGGCTACCGCACGCGCTTGGCGTTGCACGCGAATCAAACGCGTACTCTCTAAAGCCAGCTCGGCATAACTCGCGCCAAAGGCTTTGGCAATCACTTCTTCTGGCTTTTGAAGATGTTCGGCTGCATAAACCAAGTAACACGCAGCTTGCATGGCTTCGGAGCCACCAATTTGATGCAGGATGGCCACCGTCGCATCCGCATGGCTCAACGCATCTTCCCCCGTGTCCAGTGTCGCCCCCGTCAACAAGGGCAAGGCAAACGCCCGCGCACGCGTCAACGCCTCAGGTTGATCTGGCAGGTCTTGCAATGACGCACTTAGCAATGAAGCACGTACCGTTTCTCCGTTATGTTTCATGTAAGCCACTGAGCCGCATAATGTCTATAGGTGGCGGATTCAAGGACGAAGTGCAACACGCTTTAACGAGGCATGGAATACCTCGTGAGGTGTCTTGAATCCTAGTCGCTTTCTGGGGCGGTGATTCAATCGGTTTTCAATCATAGTCAATTCCTCATCCGTCACGGTTTC
>NZ_JAVKLW010000114.1:0-17356 GCF_031538885.1 Limnohabitans sp. | reverse complement strand
TTTGGTATCGTTCTTCTCGGCTGAGGTGCTTGTACATTGGGCAACTTCGACTTGGCTGTTAAAGCGGCCATGATGCTCTCGCATCCTCAGCCACCTATAACCAGTTCATCTTTGTTGCACTTCGTCCTTGAATCCGCCTTTATTGAGCCGACAGTTATCACATGATTACCGTCGACAACGAACGCGCGACGGTCAACCAAGAAACCGTTAGGTTTTTGAAAAAAAAGTGAACGACGCGTTGGATACGCCAGCCTTCGACGTGGTGCCCATTCAGTCGCCCGAGTTGCGTCGCATGCTGAGCAAGCCCACTTAACGACCCGCCACCTTCATGCGGTTGATGAGCACAGAACCAATCGTCTTGGATCCCATCGTATAAGCATCCGAACCAATGGCCTGAATGCCTTGGAACATGTCTTTCATATTGCCCGCAATGGTGATCTCTTGCACGGGATACGCAATGCGCCCGTTTTCCACCCAAAAGCCACTGGCGCCACGTGAGTAGTCGCCCGTCACGTAGTTCACGCCTTGTCCCATGAGTTCAACCGCAAACAAACCAGTGCCTAGTTTTTTCAGCATGGCGTCTAAGTCATCGGTGCTTTGCGTGAGGCGCGAAGACATGACCAAGTTGTGCGATCCGCCAGAGTTTCCCGTGGTCGACATACCCAGCTTGCGGGCGGTATAGCTGCTCAGAAAATAGCCTGCCACACGACCGGCATCCACCACACGACGTGCGCGGACTATCACGCCTTCGTCGTCAAACGGCGAGCTGCCTATGCCACGCATGGCAGACGGATCTTCGGAAATGTCGATGTGTTTGGGGAATACTGTCTTATCCATCGAGTCGAGCAAGAACGTGCTCTTGCGGTACAACGCACCGCCGCTCACGGCCTGCACAAAACCACCCAACAAGCCTGCGGCCACGGGCGCTTCAAACAACACGGGGCATTCCACGGTGGCGATCTTGCGCGACTTCAAACGGCTCAAGGCGCGCTCGGCAGCATAGCGACCCACAACCTCAGACGAGGCCAGTTCATCGGCACTGCGCATCGAGCTATACCACGCATCGCGCTGCATGCCATCGCCCCTGCCTGCAATGGGTGCCACCGAAATGGTGTGGCGTGAGCTGGCGTAGCCCCCACGAAAGCCGTGGGTGTGGGCGCTGAAAAAATGACTTTGCTGTGCCGACACCGCTGCGCCTTCGCTGTTGGTGATGCGCTTGTCGGTTTGCATGGCGGCGGCTTCGCAACGCAAGGCTAACGTCGCGGCATCTGCGCTGGTGATGGGCCAAGGGTGGAACAAATCCAAATCAGGATAGTGCTTGGCAATGTCTTTTTCGTCGGGCAAGCCAGCCGCGGGGTCTTCGGCGGTGAAGCGGGCAATGTCATAAGCAGCTTGCACGGTGCGTTCAATCGCTGCTTGTGAAAAGTCAGACGTGCTGGCGTTGCCTCGGCGGTGGCCCAGGTACACCGTCACGCCTAGCGATTTGTCGCGGTTGCGTTCCACGTTCTCAAGCTCGCCTTTACGCACCGAGACGCTCAAGCCGCAGCCTTCAGAGGCATCAGCGCCTGCATCAGTAGCCCCCAGCTTTTTCGCGTGCTTTAGGGCAGCATCGACCAGAGACGCGAAATGTTCGCGGCTATAGCTGAAACCCTGAGCAGGCGTGTGGGAGGAGGCTTGGGTTCTGGAGGTTTTGGTCATATCGACGGCTATGATACTTGTCACTGAGTTCGTCCTTTGTGTTGAAGGGCAAACCGACCTATCAAAGCTCCCCAATTTATGTCACGTAAACCCAAAAAAGGTTACTTTGTCCGAGGCCAATTTGTCGCCGAAGGCAGCGAACTCGACCTCGAACTCAAAGCCGAACGCAAAGGCACCGAGGGCTTGAGTCGCACCGACCGCAAAAAAGACAGCGACGACCGCCAAGACCTCGGCGTGGAGTTGCTCACCCTGCGTACCGAGTTGATCGAACGCCTGAACACCCAAGGCCACATGACCGAGCAACTGCGCGAAGCACTGGCCGAAGCTCGCCGCATCACCAACTTTGAAGGCAAACGCCGTCAAATGCAGTACGTGGGCAAGCTCATGCGCAAGCTCAGTGAAGCATCCATTGATGCTGTCAAAGACGCACTCAACGAGCAGCGCATGGGCAGCACCCAAGACACCTTGGCCCTGCACTTGGCCGAGAGCTGGCGTGACCGTCTGATGGCCGACGACGCAGCCTTGCAAGCGTGGATGGACGAACACCCCAGCACAGACAGCCAGCAATTGCGTGCACTGGTGCGCCAAGCCCGCAAAGACGATGTCACCACCAAGGCCGACATCGCCAAAGGCCTGCTGCCACGCCAAAGCCGTGCCTACCGCGAGATTTTTCAGTTGATCAAAGAGCAGATGAACTTGGCCGAGGACGCGACACACACGCCTGAAGAAAACGAAGATAGCTACAAGCCATAAGGCAAACCATGACCGATACCACCCTGCCCACACCCGATGCACGTTGCGACACCATCAAGGTCGGCATCGTGTCCATCAGCGACCGCGCCTCCAGCGGCACGTATGACGACAAAGGCCTGCCCGCTCTGCGTGATTGGTTGGGCCATGCTTTGTACAACCCGATCGACTATGTTGAGCACCTCATTCCCGACGAGCAAGCCACCATCAGCCAAGCCTTGATTGAGCTGGTCGATACGGGTTGCAACTTGGTGCTCACCACCGGCGGGACAGGCCCCGCCAAACGTGATGTGACACCCGAGGCCACCTTGGCCGTGGCCCACAAAGAGATGCCCGGCTTTGGTGAACAAATGCGCCAAGTGAGTTTGAAATTTGTGCCGACCGCCATCCTGTCGCGTCAAGTGGCGGTGATTCGCGACGAATGTCTGATCATCAACTTACCCGGTCAACCCAAATCGATTCAAGAAACCTTGGGTGGTTTGAAAGACGCCAATGGCCAACAAATCGTAGACGGTGTGTTTGCGGCCGTGCCCTATTGCATCGACTTGATCGGTGGTCCATACATGGAAACGCGTGACGCGTTTTGCAAAGGCTGGCGGCCTAAAACTGCCTTGAAATCAAAACGCGATTAACACCTGTTAGCGCATGCGAGCGCCAAATTAATTAGCCCGCTCATCCACGTTGATTCAAGCGGGGGGTTTAGTGGTTGAGGGTACACATTCAAAAACCGCATCGTTAATCCAACAATTGGTTGATACGTGTCGCCTCAAAATGCTTTTGGCGAGCAGCATCGGTGGGCACGCAATCGGGCTTGGATTGACTGGCAGACAGTTGTTCAATCGCTTTCCACAGCAAAGCGATTTGGTGTTCTTGTGACGAAGCGTTGTCTATCAAGCCGCGCATGGCTTGGCTCACGGGGTCGTCGTTGTGGGTCACGCCGTAAGCCGAGAAGCCCATCTTGGAAGCAGCTTCTTCTCGTTTGGCGTCAGTCTCGGCCTGGATGATGCGTGCGGGGTTGCCCACCGCTGTGGCACCTGCAGGCACCGGCTTGGTGACCACGGCATTGCTGCCCACCTTGGCGCCATCGCCCACCGTGAAGCCGCCCAACACTTTGGCACCCGCACCAATCACCACGTCTTTGCCCAGCGTGGGATGACGCTTTTCGCCTTTATAGAGCGAGGTGCCGCCCAAGGTCACGCCTTGGTAAATCGTGCAACCATCGCCAATCTCAGCGGTCTCGCCCACGACCACGCCCATGGCATGGTCGAAAAACACACGCTCGCCAATCTTGGCGGCAGGGTGAATTTCAATGCCCGTGAACCAGCGCGAGAGGTGTGAAATAAAACGCCCCAGCCACTTGAGCCCGAGGTTCCAGCAGCCGTGCGCCAAACGGTGCAACAGCACCGCATGCAAACCGGGGTAGCAAGTCAAGACTTCCCAACGGCTGCGCGCAGCAGGGTCGCGGTCCAAGATGCATTGAACGTCAGAGCGTAGGCGTGAAAACATAGTGGCTTGATTATCGTTGTTCGTTGGTACGGGCCTTGAGCTTTGCCATCTGGGTTTCTGCTGACAACTTTCAACGCCCTCTATTTCGCTCACACAACCCAGTCATCTCCCCGCTTGAGATGGGCAAGGCTTGGCTTGATGCGACTTCAAATCACAAAATTCAGGTGAAAGCTGCCGCTAATCAATGCCTATAACTTTTGCTTAGACGCTTGTAAGCCTGTCTGCGTCATAGCCTTAGCAATGCCACGCAAGATGTGAACTTCCTCTTGCGTGACCTGTGCACGGTTGAACAGTTGGTTCAGGCGCGGCATGAGTTTTTTAGGTGCCTCAGGGTCTAAAAAACCAATCTCTGTGAGCGCCTGTTGCCAGTGATCCAGCAAGCCTGCGAGTTGCTGGGCGTCGGCTAGGGGTGTGGACTCTTGCGTTGCACATGGGCCCCCGCTGACGGATGCAGCATCAACAGACGGCAACATCGTTGCAAGCCCACCCAAAGCCTGCCGCCAGTCATACGCCAGCACCTGCACCGCCGCACCCAAGTTCAAAGACCCAAACTTCGGATCGGTCGGGATGCTCAGGCAGGTGTGGCAGCGGTACACATCTTCGTTGCGCATGCCAAAACGCTCAGAGCCAAACAAGAAGCCCACCCCAAAGTCAGCATCTCGGCCGTGCTGGGCCGTCAATGCGGCGAAGTGTGGGCGTGGCTCCAGCGTGGGCGGGCCAAAGTCGCGCGGCGTCATGGCCGTGGCGCACAGGTGGTGCAGGCCATCGATGGCCTCATCCAAGGTGGCCACGATGCGGGCGTTGGCCAGCACATCGAGCGCACCGCTGGCACGCTGGATGGTTTCTTCACGCCGTAGCACGTTGTCCCAGCGCGGCGCGACCAGCACCAAATCGGTGAACCCCATCACCTTCATGGCGCGGGCAGTGGCACCCACGTTGCCAGCGTGGCTGGTATTTATCAGGATGAAGCGAGTTTTCATGGGCGTGGGGTCCGTCTTAGCGCGTAAAATCTGCGTCATTGTCGCCGCCCGCATCGCCGAGCGTTCATCTTCGGTCTGCCAAGGCCAGCTCTTCACACAATCTATGTCGTCCTCTTCTTCTGTACATCCCATGCTCAACGTGGCCGTCAAGGCCGCACGCGCCGCCGGCGCCATCATCAACCGCGCCGCCCTCGACGTGGAAGCCGTGCGTATTTCACAGAAGCAAGTGAACGACTTTGTGACCGAAGTCGACCAAAACAGCGAACGCGTCATCATCGAAACCCTGCTCACAGCCTACCCTGACCACGGCATCTTGGCCGAAGAGTCTGGCTCCACACATGGCAACCCTGACGCCGATCACATCTGGATCATCGACCCGCTCGATGGCACAACCAACTTCATCCACGGCTTCCCCTACTACTGCGTGAGCATCGCTTTGCAAGTGCAAGGCCGCTTAGAGCAAGCCGTGATTTACGACCCCACCCGCAACGACTTGTTCACCGCCACCAAAGGCCGTGGCGCGTTCATGAACGACCGCCGCATCCGTGTGAGCAAGCGCACCCGCTTGGAGGAGTGCTTGCTCGCCACGGGCTTCCCTTTCCGCCCAGGTGACGACTTCAATAAATACCTCAGCCTGATGGGGGACGTGATGCAACGCACCACCGGCCTGCGCCGCCCCGGTGCTGCTGCGCTTGACTTGGCCTATGTGGCCGCAGGCTTCAGCGATGGTTTCTTTGAACTCGGCCTCAAGCCTTGGGACATGGCCGCAGGCGCTTTGCTCATCACCGAAGCGGGCGGCTTGATCAGCAACTTCACGGGCGAAGGTACTTACCTTGAACACGAAGAGTGCTTGGCCGCCTCACCCCGCATCTACGCGCAGTTGGTGCCCATCACACAAAAATACTCCAAATTTGCCAGCGCAGATGACAAGCGTGCGGCCAGCACCGCAGCCAAGACCTTGAGTCTGTCACGCCAAGCGCCAAGCGCGCCGCTGTAATCCGTTCGGCACTATCTGGCAGGCACTGCGATGCGTGATTTGTCTGGGCACACCCCCATGATGCAGCAGTACTTGGGGCTCAAAGCGGAGCATCCCGAGACGCTGTTGTTCTACCGCATGGGCGACTTTTACGAGTTGTTCTTTGCGGACGCTGAGAAGGTCACGCGCCTGCTCGACATCACGCTCACGCAACGCGGCCAATCCAACGGCGAGCCTGTGGTGATGGCCGGTGTGCCGTTTCATTCCCTCGAAACTTATCTCTCGCGCCTCATCAAGCTGGGCGAATCCGTGGCGATTTGCGAGCAAGTGGGCGATGTCGGCGCCAGCAAAGGCCCGGTCGAGCGCAAAGTGGTGCGCGTGGTCACACCCGGCACCCTGACAGACAGTGCGCTGTTGAGCGACAAAACCGAAGCCTATGTGCTGGCGATTCACCAAAGCGAGCGCGCGGGTTGCGGCCTCGCGTGGCTCAGCGTCACGCAAGGCTTGGTGCATTTGGCCGAGTGCGACACGGCAGAGCTCCCCAACTGGATTGCGCGTGTGGCGCCCAGCGAAATCATCTACAGCGCCGAGGTCAGCCCTGCGTTCGAGCAACAACTCAAAAACTTTTGCGCCCAACTTGGCTTACCCGCCCAAGTGCGCCCCGCGTTCCAGTTTGATGCCGCTTTAGGTGGCCGCAAGCTGCTAGAGCATTTGCAAGCCGCGTCACTCAACGCGTGGAGCGCGCAAGACGTGGTGCAAGCCCATGCCGCCGCCGCTGCGTTGCTGGCCTACGCCGAGCACACCCAAGGCCGCGCCCTCACGCACGTGCACGGCGTGTACGTGGCGCGCAACGATGCGCTGATTGACCTGCCGCTCACCACCTGCCGCAACCTCGAGCTGACCCAAACCCTACGCGGCGAAGACGCGCCCACTTTGTTCTCGCTGCTCGACACCTGCATGACGGGCATGGGCAGCCGCCAGCTCAAAAACTGGCTGCTCTCGCCCGAACGTGACCGCACACAAGCCCTCCACCGCTTGGCCGCCATTGAAGCACTGCAAGACCAGCGCACCCAAAGCTACAAAGTGCTGCGCGAAGCCCTCAAAGGCTCAGGCGATGTGCAGCGCATCAGCGCCCGTGTCTCGCTGCGCCAAGTGCGCCCGCGTGAGTTGGTGTCGCTGGGTCAAGCACTGCAAAAGGCGCTGCGTATTCAGCCGCTCATTCCCACCGCACCAGAAGCGTTGAAGGCGGAGCGCTCTGCGGAGGTCAAGGAGGAGATCGCGCAGCAGAGCGCTCCGCCTTCAACGCTGCTAGCACAAATCGCTCAAGATATGAACGTGCCGCCCGAATGCGGCGCCTTGCTGGAGCGCGCTTTGCTGCCCGAGCCCGCCGTCTTGGTGCGCGACGGCGGCGTCATCGGCCACGGCTACGACGCCGACTTGGATGAGCTGCGCGCCATCCAAAACAACTGCGACGGCTTTTTGCTCGAACTCGAAGCGCGCGAGCGCGCGCGCACTGGCATCGCCAACCTGCGCGTACAGTTCAACAAGGTGCACGGCTTTTACATTGAGGTCACGCAAGGCCAAGTCGACAAAGTACCCGCCGACTACACGCGCCGCCAAACCTTGAAGAACGCCGAGCGCTTCATCACCCCAGAGCTCAAAACCTTTGAAGATAAAGCCCTCAGCGCGCAAGAGCGTGCCTTGGCGCGTGAGAAGTTTTTGTTCGAGCAACTGCTGGATGCCTTGCAGCCCTTCGTGCCCGCCCTCTCCCGCTTGGCGCAAACGGTGGCTACGCTTGATGCGCTGTGCGCCTTGGCTGAGCGCTCGCTCACGCTCGGCTGGTGTGCGCCCGAGTTTGTGAAAACACCGTGCATCGACATCGCCCAAGGCCGCCACCCCGTGGTGGAAGCACGCTTGGCCGAAACGCATGGCGTGGTCAATGGCGGTGCAGCCAAGACCTTCATTGCCAACGACACACGGCTGGGCCACCCGCACCGCATGCAAGTCATCACCGGCCCCAACATGGGAGGTAAGTCGACCTACATGCGCCAAGTGGCCCTCATCGTGTTGCTGGCAAGCATCGGCAGCCATGTGCCTGCCTCAGCTTGCCGACTGGGGTCGATTGACGCCATCCACACCCGCATTGGCGCAGCCGACGATTTGGCCAACGCGCAATCGACCTTCATGCTGGAGATGACCGAGGCCGCGCAAATCTTGCACGCGGCCTCGCCGCACAGCTTGGTGTTGATGGACGAGATTGGCCGCGGCACCTCCACCTTCGACGGCTTGGCCTTGGCCAGCGGCATTGCCACGCACTTGCATGACAAGACGCAAGCCTTCACGCTGTTTGCCACGCATTACTTTGAGCTCACCGAGTTCCCTGCCAGCCACCGCGCGGCGGTGAACGTGCATGTGAGCGCGGCCGAGAGTGGGGGCTCAGGGGGCACCGCAGGCGGTGGGGGCATTGTGTTCTTGCACGAAATTCAACCCGGCCCCGCCAGCCGCAGCTACGGTATTCAGGTCGCCCGCTTGGCGGGTATGCCTGGCGCGGTACTCAGCCATGCCCGCCATGCGCTGGCCTCGCTCGAAGCGGGGGCTGATGCATCGAAGGTTCAAGTCGACCTGTTTGCGCCACCGCCGTTGCAAGACGATGTGGGACCCAGCCCGCTGCAAGCCAAGCTGGCCGAGATCGACCCCGACAAACTCAGTCCACGCGATGCGTTGGACGCTCTGTATCAACTGAAGAAATTGCTATGACCTACTGCGTAGGTGTCAAACTCAAAGCGGGTCTCGACAAATCAGCACTTTCCGCAAAAATGATCGTGTACGAAAAGCCGGGCGACCGCTTCATGGTGTTATTGTCAGCGGGGAATTTGTCCATCTCGCAATCGGTGCGCGAAATTTTGCAAGTCGAGCAACTCAAAGACACCCCCGAGAGCGAGCCCATCACCATTTGGAACGCCGAGAGCATGTTTGACGCGGTGCGTGTGCTGGGCGCAACCATTCGCCGTGTGCTCGACATGGTGGTCTACGAAGCCGGCAAGTTTGAGTGCGACAAAGTGGTGTGCATCGACGAGCACAACTCCTACTGCCAGGTGACGCACAACACTTGGGGTGTGAAGTTGTGTGAGATGTTCGATGGCATTGACAACCCTGTGTGGAACGGCGAAGCCACCGCCACGCCCCTGCTGCAACCTGCGCAACGCGTGCAAGCACAGAAGAAGATTCAAACCCCAGACGAAAAACTCATTTGAACGACATGTCTCAACCGCTCATTGTTTTTTCACACGGCAACAGTTTTCCCGCTTGCACTTACCGCGTCATGCTGGACGCCATTCGCGCGCGCGGCTTTCGAGTGGAAGCGATTGATAAATTTGGTCACGACCCACGCTACCCCGTCACTAACAACTGGCCACACTTGGTGCAGCAGCTGAGCGACTTTGCCACCCCCTTGGCCCAAACCAACGGCCCCGTTTTTTTGGTCGGTCATTCGCTGGGCGGCATCCTCAGTATGATGGTGGCGGCCAAGTACCCCGAGCGGGTACGCGGCGTGGTGCTGCTGGACTCGCCCATGCTAGGTGGCTGGAAAGCCAAGCTACTCAAAATGGGCAAACGCGTGCCAGGTGCAGAAGCCTTTTCACCTGCGGCCGTCAGCCGCAAGCGCTGCACCACTTGGGCCAGCGAAGTCGAGGCGCTAGCGCACTTTCAACACAAAAAAGTCTTTGCCAAATGGCACCCGCAGGTGCTGCAAGACTATGTGAAACACGGCACACATGACGCGCAAACCCCACAAGGCCCACGCCGTGTGTTGAGCTTTGACCGCGACATTGAAAGCGCCATCTACAACAGCCTGCCCGACCACTTGGACGCCTATTTCAAACGCCACCCACTGCAATGCAAAGCCGCCCTGATCGGCGGCTTGCAATCGCGTGAGTTGAAACAGGTCGGCTTAGATTTCAGCCGTCGTGTCACGCAAGGGCGCGTGATGAGAATAGACGGCACACATTTGTTTCCAATGACGCATCCGTTGGTGGCGGCAGCGGCGGTTGAAGCGGCGTTGCTCAATTTGATGGCTTGAGTTTCAGTCTGTGTTCACCTCGTTCGCTTCGCTGGCGAGCGCGGCTAGCTTGAGAATTTCTGTGCCGCAGCGCCTGCCTCACGCCTTGAGTGAGCTCAGAAAATCAAGCCGCCCAAGTCACTGTACCGGCCCACGCGGTGGCCAACACCACCATGCCAAACACAATGCGATACCAAGCAAACGGCACAAAGCTGTGGGTGGAGATGTAGCGTAGCAACCAACGCACACAAATCCACGCGCTGATGAATGAGAACACCAAGCCCACGGCAAACACGGGCGTATCGGCCAAGCTCAATAACGCGCGTTCTTTGTACAAGCTATACGCGCCCGCGCCGATGAGCGTGGGGATGGCCAAGTAAAACGAGAAGTCAGTGGCCGCCTTGCGAGACAGGCCCAGCAACATCCCACCAACGATGGTCGCGCCGCTGCGGCTGGTGCCGGGAATCATGGCCAAGCACTGCACCAAGCCCACCTTCAGCGCGTCCAGTGCGGACATGCTCTCCACATTCACGATGCGAGCGTGGTCGTTGGGGTGAACCTCTTGCTCTTGTGGCTTGGTACGCCCCCACCCTTCCGCCCACAAAATAACGAAGCCACCAAGGATGAAGGTGCTGGCCACCACAGTCGGCGTGAACAAATGTGCTTTGATGAACTTGCCAAACAGCAAGCCCAACACCACGGCGGGCAAGAAGGCGATTAATACGTTCAAAGCAAAGCGACGTGCCTCATGCTGCGTGGGCAAGGCCAGCACGGTGCTGGCAATTTTTTGCCAATACACAAGGATGACAGCACAAATCGCGCCGGCCTGGATGGCAATGTCAAACACTTTGGCTTTGTCGTCGTCCATGCCGAGCAATGCGCCCGCCAAGATCAAATGGCCCGTCGATGAAATAGGCAAAAACTCGGTCAGTCCTTCGACCACGCCCATCACGGCGGCTTTGATTAGCAAAACAATATCCATACAGCTCCTAAAACTGAGGTTGATTATCTCGAAGCAGCGCCACTGGTTTTTTTAACTGGAAACGTTAAAAAATTTAAGTCAATGTAAAATAATGGGAATATTTCCCATTTATTATTTTGGATATGGAGCAAACAAACCCATCAAACAACACGCCAGACAGCTTGCTTCCTGAAGCATTGGCCATTGTTGAGCCATTGATCGCGTGGCTGATCCGTTCGGGTGTGGGATACAACGAATTTGCTACAGCACTGAAGCCAGTGTTTTTGGCACAAGCACAACAAGAACTCCTCAAACGAAACCAAAAACCTACGGACTCTGCATTGAGTCTGCTGTCTGGCCTGCATCGTAAGGATGTACGTGCGTCCCGTGAAGCGGCATCGCGCACCATGGCTCAAGTGCAAGCCAATGGCAGTGCCTGGGGCAAACCCAGCATGGCCAACCAAGTCGCGACACGTTGGCTCAGCCTAGAAAGCGCTACGGATGCTTTGCCGATCAGCGGTGACAGCAACTCGTTCGAGGCGCTCGCACGCTCGGTTTCGAAAGACGTACATCCACGCACCGTGCTGCAAGAGTTGGTGCGCTTAGGTTTGGCCCAAGAAGACAACGGGTACGTGCATTTGCTGCGCGATGCGTTTGTGCCAGACGCCAGCCACAAAGAAGCCAAGGAGCTGTTCGCGGGCTCAGCGGCTGATCACCTGCAAGCGGGTGTCCACAACTTGTGCGCCCCATCAGCGGACGACAACACCCCCACACCGCGCAAATTTTTAGAGCAAAGCGTCTTTGCCGCTGGCTTGAGCCCTGAATCGGTTCAGCAACTCAACCTCCTAGCCAACACGTTGTGGGCACATGTGCTGGAACAAGTGGTGCAAGCCGCCACGCCCTTATGCGAAAAAGACGCTAACTACCCCGAGCCACAACGATTTCGCTTAGGGGTGTTCAGTTTTGCAGCCCCCGAATTTAAAAAAACCTCTGACAACGCACAACCATGAACACGTTCACGCCACGCCTATATACCTGGTTGATCTGCGCTGTCATCGCGCTACTCACTCTGTTGGTTGCCGCTTGTGGCAGTGGCGGCAGTCAAATCGCTGGTGGCGTGGGCAGTGGCGGCACGGGGGTGGCCGAAGGCGCAGTCAGCGGCTTTGGCAGCGTCATCGTGGCGGGCGTGGAGTACGACGATACCAACGCCAGCGCCGTGATCGAGAACGTAGACGGCGCCACAGAAGTAACTGAGGTCAAGCTGGGGCAACGTGTGCGCATTCGACACAGCAAAGCGGGCGTGGCCGATACCATCCAAGTGCTCCCCCAGCTGCGCGGCACGGCCACCAGTACACAAAGCAGCACACTAGGCGGACAAGTCGTATTCCAAATTTTGGGACAAACCGTGCGAATCATCGCTGCGGGGGATATGCAGAACACAGCGACGGTGTTAGCAGGGCTGAGCACCGTGGCTGCTGGGGATGCACTTGAAGTACACGGCAGTTGGGTGTTAGACAGCACACGCGGCTATTCCGTCTTGATCGCCACACGCATCGAAAAATTAACCACAGCGCCCGACCTCGTTCTCATCAGCGGTGTGGTGCGTAGCCGCAACAACGATGTGCTCATCACCCTCGATGATGCCGCAGGCCATACATTGCAATATGCTAACTTGCCCGCCAGCTTAGGGCCGCAAAGCGCGATCACAGCCTGGGTCACGCGCAGCACCTTGGGCAACACACCGTGGCAAGCCCAACGGGTGGTCGATGCCAGCCCCAGCCTCTCAGACAACGAGCACTTGATGCTCAACACCCAAGTCAGCACCCGTGATGCAGAGCAAGGTGACATCGTTGTACAAGGCATGCGCGTCAAGCTACCCAGCAGCTTAAGCAGCAGCGCTCTGACGGCGGGGGCCAATGTGCAAATTGAAATTGTGCGAGAGGGCAGTGCATTCAAAGCCGTAGCGCTGACCCAGCGACAAATTGCCTCTGATTTGGGCGGTGTTGTAGAGCTCAAAGGCAGCTTGCTTTGGTCGGCTAACCAGACACAACTGACGTTGCGCGGCAACTCGGTCAGCTTGCCTCAAGGCGCACTCGCCAGCGACTGCCGCAACCTCAACGCAAACGACCAAGTGTATTTGGAAATCAAAGCGCAACCCTCGACACCTGGGCAACCTTTGCAGGCCACCAGCGTGTCATGCAGTCTGCAAACGCCCGCCAACAGTGTGCGTGAAGCCTCTGGCGTCTTGACCCGATTGAGCCCGACCACGATGCAAATCGAAACCCCAACTGGAACCTTGAGTTTGGTCTGGAGCAACACGTCTTTGCGCCCCCCAAACCTTGGCAACTTGCTCAATCGCACCGTGGAGGTGGAATACCAAACCGTCAACGGTGAAAACCGTCTACGCAAAATCAGTCTCGATTAACTTTCTCTCACTTTTTGCATCTGGAGTTTTTATGAAACCACTTCATCCCCCTATCTCTCGTCAGTCCTTCGCCGCGCCCCTCTTGATGGGCTTGCTGGCCGCGGTGCTGTTATTGGGCTGCGGCGGTGGCGGTAGTACCTCGGCACAAGCGGGTGCAACCGGCACACAAGTCGCCAGTGGTGTCGTCACAGGCTTTGGTTCGGTGTTTGTCGATGGTGTTGAAATTGAAGATGCCAATGCCCGCGTGACCACCGAAAACTACGACGGCACGCTCACCAACAGCGTGTTGCAAATGGGCCACCGTGTGCGCGTCGCGCACGACGGCAAAGGCACAGCCAGTGCTGTCACGCTAGATGCTGCACTGATTGGTACAGTTCAAAGCGCGCCCGACACCACAGCAAACACACTCACTGTGGCGGGCCAAAAAATCAAGATGGTGGTGGATACCACTGTGGGCACACTCACCGTTTGGGGCGGTGGCTACAGCAGCCTCAGCGATGTGGCGGCCAATGATTTGGTGGAGGTTCACGGCACCCCTGTGTACGACAACACCAACAAAATCTACACCGTGACGGCAACGCGGATTCAAAAAGTCACAGCCAATACCGGGCGTATGCAGGTGGCTGGGAGCATCAGCGCTTTAGACACCAGCGCCAAAATCTTTGCGCTCAACGGTTTGACCGTTAACTACACCTCTGCGGCTTTACGACCCACAGGCGCGGTCTTGGCCAATGGCACTGAGGTGACGGCCTACGCCCCAGTGAGCGCGTTCACCAATAGCACCATGACCATGGCCGCCAGTCACCTGAAGGTCAATCGCTTGCAAGACAGCACCTTGGCGGTGAGCGCAGCCCAAATCGGTGGCTTGGTCTCCAAGTACGACGCCTCAGGCAAAACCTTTGAGGTGCAAGGTGTCAAAGTCAGCATCGGCAGCACCACCACCATCAACCCCAACGGTAAAACAGTGGCCGATGGCGCGTATGTGAACGTGAGTGGCAGCGTGGGCAGCGATGGCCGCATCACCGCCACCAACATCCAGGTCCGTGAGCAAAACACCAGCAGCGACTTAGCCACCGTCAAACTCATCGGTGTCATCAGCGACTACGTGAATGACACCAGCTTTGTCGTGCGCGGCGTACCTGTCGACGCAAGCGGCATCGTGCTGAGCGCATCCTGCCCTGGCTTGGCCGCACTGGCTAACGGACAAGAGGTGAGCATCACCGCCACGCAGCAATCTGGCACAGCCGTGGTGCTGGCCACGACGCTCAGCTGCAAAGCCCAAAGTAGCGTGGTGATTCGCCCTGTCGATGGCACAGCCTCGAATGTTGACGCCGCCGCCAAAACATTCACCCTCACCCTGACAGGCGCCACAACCACCCAAACCGTGCAGTGGAATGACGCAACGACCTTTGTTGGCGTCACCGCCACTACACTTGCCAGCACCTCGGTTCGCGTAGAAGGCTATTTGAGTGGTCGCACTCTGGTGGCACGTAACATCATGGCCCGCAATAGCAGCATCCGTTTGGATGACCGTGATTTTCATGCAGTGGGAGGCAACAAAGATGCGGCAAAAGCGACTTGGGACAACTACCGCCGTCAAAAATCTAGCAACCACAACCATTAACACACCCCTCGGAGACGTACCCATGAAACACAAAGTCAAGTTCACGGCATCACTTCTTCTAGCCGCGCTGCTCACAGGCTGCGGTAGTGGCGGGGGGGGCAACAGTGCCACGCTCAACGACACACCCAACGCTGCCGTTGCGGCACAGGTGGCCGACATCAAGCCGACCAATGCACAAGAAACCGTTTCGGTCTTTGTCGCCTTGGACAGTAGCAACAGCGCTGCCTCTGGGGTTGTATCAGGGGCCGGCAGCAACGCCGAGTCCAGCGATGCACAGCGCCTGCAAAGCCAAAAAAACTTTCTCGCAGCGCTGCAAAGCAATGCAGCAGGCGCTCTGAGCGGTGCAAGCACTGACACCTGTAGCACCAGCGACCTCAGTACACGCATCAGCCAAGCCCACACGCCCAATTCAGGCAATGCGGTGCGCATTGATCTCACCGCGTGTGAGTTGGACCTGCTCACCAAACTCAAAGGGGTGAATGCGGTGTATCCAGACATTCCCATGTCCACACAAAGTCAGTCCAGCACCACGTTGAGCAAGACCATCGCAGCCACCAAGATGAGCTTCAACGGCGTGACGGCGCAACCCACCCTAGGCACTCAAACACTCGATGGGGCGGGCCAAGTTATTGCTGTACTTGATACAGGGGTAGAGGATAGGCACCCCGCCCTGGCAGTCACCGTCCCAGGCGGTAACAAAGTGCTGCCTGGGGCCTGTTTTTCAACCGCCAGCAACGGGGGGAAAAGCTTTTGCCCCAACAAACAAAGCGTGGATACCACGTCAGCCACAGCCGCCCGCAGTTGTGTCGAGACATGGACTGGCACACGTGCACAAGCCATTCAAGCAGGTTGCGCCCACGGAACAGGCATGGCCTCAGCCGCCAGCATGCGCTACACCAGCAGTGACAACGTTGCCATCAAAGGGGTTGCACCTGGCGCGCAAATCTTGCCAGTGCAGGTTTTTAACCAGTCCAGCACCAGCAGCGGGCAAGCCTTGTCAGCCTCTGCGGGTGACTTGTTGGCTGGGATTGAATGGGTCACTGCTCAAGCCCAAAAGCGACGCGCAGCAGGTCAAGCCCCCATCGTGGCCATGAACATGAGCCTAGGCGGCGGCAGCTACAGCGCAGCATGCGATAGCGACTACGTGGGTGGTTTATTCAAAACAGCCTTCGCCAATTTGCGCAATCAAGGCGTGCTCCCCCTTGTGGCTACAGGCAATAGCGGCACGAAAAATGCAATTTCATTCCCCGCCTGCGTCAGCAACGCCGTGAGCGTGTCTGCGGCTAAACCCAACTACGCTGGACTGGCCAGCTACGCCAACTTCAGCAGCCAAGCCAAAGTGGTTGCCATTGGTGGTGATGTTGACGGCTCTGGGCGCTACGCGCTGCCTGTGTTGTGTACCACGTCTGGCAGCTACGACTGCTGGCAAGAAGTAGCGGGCACATCGCCCGCCACGGCCCTAGTCTCAGGCGGTGTCGCGGCTTTGTACAGCGCCAAAACTGGCGCCACATTGGCCGACGTTGAAAGCGCTTTGACCACTGACATTGCGGCAACCAGTGCGACAAACTCGACGGCGCTGCACCTCATAGTCAATGATGGCAATCAAAACATCACACGCCCAGCCTTGCGCTTGACCGCCAGTGCTTATAAGCTGCTGGGCCAGAGCGAGCCCGCCACAGCAAGCACACCTACACCTACACCTGCACCTACACCTATGAGCGACACCCCCATGAGCTTGGCCCAGATTTGCATCTTCAGCAAGCCAAACTACACAGGCTCCAAAGCATGTGCAGTACAGGTGTATGGCACGATTCCTCGTGTTTACAGTGACCTAGGGAGCAGCAACGATCTGTTCTACCGTTTTTCTGGAAAAGTAGGTTCGATTCAAATGACAGATTTGATAACAACCCAAAACTTGGTCGGAGATAAAGCGACCGTGACGCTCTATACAAGCTTGCGATCTAGCAGCAGCGGTTCAGGCTCGGTCAACGCTTCCAGCGCGGACACCAGCACCCTCACGGGCACCAGCAATCCAACCATTCGCATGATTCGTATTCAAACCACTACCACAATGGCAACCAACTAAGCCTTCCTTCTCCAACTTAACGCTGGGTGCTTTGCGGCACTCAGCGTTTTTTATGTGCGGGCGGGCGCTGCACCCAGTACCACTGTCATGCCCTTGTCGCGTCCAAGTCGTCTTGCTGACGTGTCGCGACGTGTTCAACGCCTAAATAAACCACTAAGGAAGGTCTGCACAACGCATGAATTTGTAGCGTGACTTGTTACGGACTTCACGATGTGCAATTGTGTGCGTCGATAGCACGATTTTTCGGCGTAAGAGACCCATTTCGTCATCCCACCTTTGCCCTCAGGCCCCTT
>NZ_JAVKLW010000113.1:0-9509 GCF_031538885.1 Limnohabitans sp. | reverse complement strand
GTTCTACAACCACCGCAGAATTCACTCTACATTGGGCTATGTCAGCCCGATGCAGTTTGAGAAAAGCTGGAACGCGGCACAGCTATTGAAGGCCGCATAATTGACCAGCTAAGAGGTACGTCCAACAGGGGCAGGTTCAAACTGCACGTTGGGTAGCCGTTGTGGCAGCACATAAATTTGAAACGGCGGGCCACCTGCGTGCGAGATGAAACTGGTAAAGCCCGACAGTGTGCCCCAGAACCAGCCTTTCTTCGTGTCAGCAGCTTGTTTTTCTTTCGGTGTTTTGCGCAGCCAAATATTGAGACAAAAGCCCACGCCCATGCAGCCAATCATCAGCTTGACCGCACTGTCTGAGGTGAACGATGCGGTGAGCCATCCAATGAACACACCTAGCAGGCCTGCTGGCACCAAAATTTTCAAATTCGGCAAGCTAAAGTTTTTGCGGTATAGCCACACACTCATCAGATCCGAGATGACGTAAATCGGCAGCAGCAGCACGGCCGCTTTCAACGGCGACATGAACAGCGAGAGCAGGGGAACGGCCAACATGCCGACCGAGGGCAGGCCGCCCTTGGACAAGTCCACCAAGAGCGCCGCCAATTCAGCGAGGACAAAGTAAAAATCAAATGACATGCGCTATCTGAGTAGATTCAACAGTTTACCCACGCCGTGGGCTCATGTGGGACAGTAGGGTTCCTCAGGAGACATGTCTGAGCATTTGGCGCTCTATACTTTGCGAATGAACGAAACAGTACATTCTGCCCGTAAGCCGCCTAAACGTACCAACGATCCTGAACGGACGATGGCAGGCATCATGGCTGTGGCGACGAAAGAGTTTGCGGCCAAGGGCTTGGCTGGTGCGCGCATTGACGCCATCGCGGACGCCACGCACACCAGCAAACGCATGATCTATTACTACTACGGCAGCAAAGAGGGCTTGTACCTTGCAGTGCTGGAGGACGCTTACCGTCGCATCCGCGCCACCGAGGCGGAGTTGCATTTGGCCGATTTGACACCCGAAGAGGCGCTCAAAGCCTTGGTGGGCTTTACCTTCGACCACCATCACAGCAACCAAGACTTCATTCGCTTAGTGATGTCTGAGAACATCCAACGTGGCGAATATTTGGCGCAAAGCAAACTGATCCAAGAGCTCAATGTCTCAGCCATTCAATCCATCGAAGCTTTGTATAAGCGTGGTGTTAAAGCGGGCGTGTTTCGCAAGGGGCTGAACCCCATCGACATCCATGCGTCTATTTCAGCGTTGACGTTCTTCAACGTCTCTAACCGTTACACCTTCGATTTGATTTTCAAACGCAATGGCCATAGTGCCAAAGCGCTGGCAGCACGACGCCAAAGCGTGGTGGAGATGGTTCTGCGATTTGTAAGTTATTCAAATTTGGTATAGCAGGTAGTTGACTATGTGAGATTTAATTACGGGTTTTCACTGGCCTCTCGCAAAGTAACTGTTTTGTACATTTTGCTCAAGCTCATATTCTTAAGGGTTTCTTCATGTTCCACTTCATTTTGGATCGCTGCTGTCGAGTGCTCGAAGCGGCGATTGCCTTTTGTCTCGCCTTGATGGTGGTGCTGGTGTTTGGCAACGTGTTTTTGCGTTACGCCATGAACTCTGGGATCACCTTGTCTGAAGAGTTGTCGCGTTGGGCGTTCGTGTGGATGACCTTCCTTGGTGCCATCGTGGCACTGAAAGAACATGGTCATTTGGGTACTGACATGCTGGTGAGTCGCTTGGGGCCATTGGGCAAAAAGGTTTGCCTCGGTGCTTCGTATACCTTGATGTTGTTCGTTTGCTGGCTGTTGTTCAAAGGCGCTTACGACCAAGCCCTCATCAATTTGGACAGTACCAGTGCGGTGATGGAAGCCTCTATGGCTTGGGTCTATTTCCCTGGTATTTTGTTTGCCGTTTTCGGTGGCTTGATTTTGCTGGCCGAATTCCTTCGCCTCTTGACAGGACAAGTGCGCGATGAGGACTTGGTGATGATTCAAGAGTCCGAAGAAGCCCCTCACGCCGATACCCATTAAACCGATCCAAGGAACAAGGCCATGACGATTGCTGTATTTCTCTTTTCCCTGATGGGGGCGATGGCGCTGGGCATCCCCATCGCCTTTTCTTTGCTCTTGTGTGGTGCGGCCTTGATGTGGCACCTCAATATGTTTGATGCACAAATCTTGGCGCAAAATTTGATCGAAGGCTCTAACAGCTTCCCATTGTTGGCGGTGCCATTTTTTATGTTGGCTGGCGAGATCATGAATGCGGGAGGCTTGTCGCGACGTATCGTGAACTTTGCGATGGCTTGTGTGGGGCACATCAAAGGCGGTTTGGGGTATGTGACCATCATGGCGGCTGTGATCATGGCTGCTTTGTCTGGTTCTGCCGTGGCTGATGCAGCGGCGCTGGCTTCTTTGCTGTTGCCCATGATGGTGGCTGCTGGACATGATCGTGCACGTTCAGCTGGCTTGATTGCCTCTGCTGGCATCATCGCCCCTGTGATTCCTCCAAGCATTGGCTTTGTGATTTTTGGCGTAGCCGCAAACGTGTCTATTTCCAAACTGTTCATGGCCGGTATCGTGCCCGGTGTGTTGCTAGGTGCTTCGCTGTGGATCACTTGGTGGTGGTTGGCACGTCAAGAAGTGGTGAGTGTGCCGCCACGCAAATCAATGGGTGAGATCAGTGTGGCCTTGCGCGAGGCCACTTGGGCTTTGGTGCTGCCTGTGATCGTGGTGTTTGGTTTGAAGTTTGGTGTGTTTACGCCCACAGAAGCCGCTGTTGTGGCTGCGGTGTACGCGTTGTTGATTTCGACCTTTGTTTACAAAGAATTGAACTTCAAAAGCTTGTATCCCTTGTTTTTTTCTTCCGCCAAGACCAGCGCGATTGTGATGTTCTTGGTGGCCGCAGCGATGGTGTCAGCTTGGTTGATCACGGTGGCGAACCTACCGGGCGAGTTGGTGGCTTTGTTGCAACCGATGTTGGACAGTCCTAGGCTGTTGATGCTGACGATCATGATCATCACCATGGTGGTGGGGACTGCTCTGGATATGACGCCGACAATTTTGTTGTTAACACCTGTGTTAATGCCTGTCGTGAAAGCTGCTGGTATTGACCCCGTTTATTTCGGCGTCTTGTTCATCATCAACAACGCGATTGGGTTGATCACACCGCCTGTAGGGACGGTGCTCAACGCCGTTGCTGGCGTGGGTAAGGTCAGCATGGATGAAGTCACCCGAGGTGTGATGCCATTCATGGTGGCCCAGTTCATCATCATGTTTGCGATGGTGGCCTTCCCACAAATGGTGATGGTGCCTGCACGCTGGTTTTATTGATTCTTTTCTACGGTCTGTTCGGGTACGCCAGACTGTGGATTCTTCATTTGGCGTACGACCACAAAGTTAATTAGGAGACACTGGCATGAAACGTGTATTTATCAAAACTGTGATCGCTGCTGTGGCCTTAGCCGCCATGGGCGTGGCCTTGGCACAAGAGAAAACCATCAAGTTCGCCAACCAAAACAACGCGGGCCACCCGATTGTTCAAGGCATGGAGAAATTCAAAGAGATCGTTGAGAAAAACTCTGGCGGCAAACTCAAGGTCAACCTGTTCCCAGGCGGCGCATTGGGCAGCGACCAAGCCAACGTGTCGGCTATTCAAGGCGGCACATTGGAGATGGCTTCGATGAACTCGGGCATCTTCGCATCTCAAGTCAAAGACTTTGGTGTGTTCGACTTTCCCTTCATGTTTGCCAGTGGCAAAGAAGCAGACACGGTGGTGGACGGTGCTTTCGGCAAGAAAATGCACACCAAGCTGGAAGAAAAAGGGTTGGTCGGCTTGGCTTATTACGAGTTGGGCTTTCGTCACCTCACCAATGGCAAGCGCCCGATCAACAAAGTGTCTGACGTCGAAGGCTTGAAGCTGCGCGTCATTCCCAACCCCATCAACGTGGATTGGGTCAAGGCTTTGGGTGCTAACCCAACACCGCTGCCATTCCCTGAGCTTTATGCCGCGTTGGAGCAAGGTGCTGTGGACGGTCAAGAAAACCCCATCCCCACCATCAACAGCGCCAAGTTGTACGAAGTGCAAAAGAACCTGACATTGACAGGTCACCAGTACAACCCACAGTCTGTGGTGATCAGCAAAAAGTTCTGGGACACCTTGAGCGCTGCTGAAAAGAAAATCGTGTCTGACGCAGCCACGGAGTCAGCCAGCTTCCAACGCAGCACGGCTCGTGCTTTGGAGGCCAGCTTGCTGGACAACCTAAAGAAGAACGGCATGCAAGTGACCACATTGCCTGTCTCTGAAATGGCCATTCTTCGTGAGAAGATGAAACCTGTCATTGCCAAGCACGGCGAGCCTATCGCCGCAACTGTGAGCGAATTGCAAGCCGAATTAGCCAAGCTGCGCAAGTAATGTAGGACCACGCGAAATCTTGTTTGCGCAAGGTTTCGTGTTTTAGACGAACTGATATCAGGAGATTATTTTGAAAATTCTCATGCTGCACGGCATCAACCACGATATGTTTGGCAAGCGCGACCCCGTGCAATACGGCACCATCACGCTTGACGAAATCAATGCCAACTTGCAAAAACTAGGTGCTGAACTAGGTGTCCAAGTTGAGTGTTTTCAAACCAATCACGAAGG
The DNA here is from genome assembly GCF_031538885.1 of Limnohabitans sp. Classification (GTDB taxonomy): domain Bacteria; phylum Pseudomonadota; class Gammaproteobacteria; order Burkholderiales; family Burkholderiaceae_C; genus Limnohabitans. The sequence continues at coordinate 4,858 of NZ_JAVKLW010000113.1, read as the reverse complement.
TGATATGTGCGAGCGCATTCATAAAGGCTTCCTCGATGGTGTGGACGCAGTGCTGATCAACGCAGGCGCGTGGACGCACTACAGCTACGGCATCCGCGATGCCTTGGCCATCCTGACGTGCCAGATTGTCGAGCTGCACATGTCCAACATCCACGCGCGTGAAGAATTCCGTCACAAGTCCGTCTTCGCAGAAATTGTGAAGGGTCAAATTTGTGGCTTTGGTGCGGAGAGTTATTTGTTGGCGTTGCGTGCAGTGGTGTCTGCTGTTCAGTCGTCTTAATCCACCATGGGTGAGCTCGGCATCTCTATCAGTGGCAACACACAGTTGATTGCCCATATTGGTTACCCCACGCATTCGTTCAAGTCCCCCATGATTTACAACCCGTACTTTGCCAGTGTAGGCATCCATGCGGTGGTGGTGCCGATGGGTTGTCAAACACTGGACTATCCGGTGTTTTTGAAATCGGTGTTCACGCTCACCAATCTGTGTGGTGCGCTCATCACCATGCCGCACAAGGTGGTCACGGTTGACTTGCTGGATGAAGTCACGACCACCGTGCGCGTGGCGGGCGCTTGCAACGCGGTGAAGAAGCTCGCCGATGGTCGCTTAGTGGGGGATATGTTTGATGGCGCAGGCTTTGTGCGCGGTGTGCAACGCAAGGGCTTCGACCTCACGGGCAAACGCGTGTTGGTGGTGGGCTCAGGCGGTGTGGGTTGCGCCATTGCCGCGTCTCTCGCCGGTGCGGGGATTGCTGCCATCAGCGTGTTTGATGTGAATACGGCATCTGCTTCAGGGTTGAGCCAACGTTTGAAACGCAACTATCCGCACATCGAGGTGCACACGGGTTCGAACGATCCCGCCGATCATGACTTGGTGGTCAACGCCACGCCCATGGGCATGAATGAGGGTGATGCGTTGCCCATGGATGTGTCGCGCATTTCGCCAGACGCATTTGTGGGGGAGGTGGTGATGAAGACCGAAATGACGGCCTTCTTGCAAGCTGCTAAAAACCGTGGCTGCCGCGTGCAGATGGGCTCGGACATGTTGTTCGAACAAATCCCTGCTTACCTCGAGTACTTTGGCTTGCCCACCACCACCGCAGACGTGCTGCGGGATGTCGCACAACTGAGTTACTGACTTTCTGTGATTGATTTTTCTTGGAGTATTTGATGACCTTGGCATCTTCACACCGCGAGTCCGTGCCCGACATGCCCAATCGTTTGGGCTTAGATGGGATTGAGTTCATCGAGTACGCCACCAGCCGCCCACAGGCGCTGGGCCAAGTGTTAGAGAACATGGGCTTTCGGCCCGTGGCGCGTCACCGTTCGCGTGAGGTGACTTTGTACCGCCAAGGCGGTATGAACTTGGTGGTCAACGCCAGCCCAGACGATGCGCGTGTCAGCGCCACCACCGATGGACAGCCAGTCATTTCTGCAGTGGCCTTCCGTGTGCGCGACGCCTTGCAAGCCCACACACGTTGTATGGAACTGGGCGCATGGAATGTCAGCAGCCAAGCGCAAGCGATGGAGTTGCACATTCCCGCTATTCACGGCCCAGGCGGCAGTCGCTTTTACTTTGTGGACCGCTGGCAAGAGTTCTCGATTTACGACATTGACTTCAAACCCATCCCTACCGTGGATCAGCACCCATCAGCCACAGCGGGCATGAGCTACTTTGGTGTGGTGCAGTACATCGGCGCAGGCCGCAGCGCGGATTGGTTGGCGTACTTTGAACACATGTTTGATTTCAGCTTTGTGCCCGACGAGCAGCGCTTTGGCATCTTGCCAAAGGGTAAGTTGATGAAGAGCCCGTGCGGCAACTTCTTGTGGCAACTCATCGAACCTGATCCTTGGATGGACACAGACGACTCGCCCGAGTGTTTGCAACGCATCGGCTTAGGTGCTGCGGATGTAGGCGCGGCTGTGGCCGCACTTAAAGCGCATGGAGTGGAGTTTGTCGAGTCCACCCAGCTACACCCAGAAGACCGTGGCGCGCTGACACGCAGTGCCTTGGGCACGGTGTCGTTTGAGCTGGTTCACAAAGACAACTGAATCAAGGCCACTGTATGAACCTACTCGATGGCTTCGGCATGGACACCATCACGATGGCGGGCTCGTTAGAGGCCAAGCTGTCGGCAATGAAGGACGCAGGCTTCTCGCAAGTCATGCTCATGGCGCGTGACTTGGTCACCCACCCTGGCGGTGTGCCTGCGGCAGTAGCAGCTGTGCAGGCCAGCGGATTGCGCCCCACAGGCTTTCAGGTCCTGCGCGATTTCGAAGGCTTGTCAGGCCACTTGCATGGCTACAAAGTGGACATCGCCAAGTCAATGCTAAAGATGTGCGCCGCCACGGGCAGCAAAGTGCTGTTGGCATGTTCGTCTACTTCACGTCACGCGACCGATGACCTTGACCACATTGCTCGCGATTTAAAGAAGCTCGCCATGATGGCCTTGCCCTTAGGGATCAAGGTGGCTTACGAAGGTTTGTCATGGGGCCGCACGGTCAACGAGTTCACCACCTCGTGGGATGTGGTGTGCCGCGCCGATTGCCCCAACCTTGGCATTGGCTTGGACTCGTTTCACATCTTTGCCGCCAGCACACCACTGGATGCGATTGAAGACCTAGATCCAGAAAAGATTTTCTTGGTGCAACTCTCGGACTTCATGTGGCACGAAACCCCCACATTTGAAGACCGCATGACCACCGCTCGCACCTTCCGCGTGTTCCCGGGCGAGGGCGTACACAGCGATGCCTTGGCCGACTTGGTGTTGCGCTTAGACCGCATCGGCTACCGCGGTGACTACAGCTTTGAAGTCTTCAACGACGATTACCAACAATTACCTCTGGCCACCGTGGCCGAGCGTGCGCGCAAGAGTGCCACATGGCTGAACGACAGTGTGTTGCATCGCTCCGCGCCATTGCCAGCTTGGACACGTACCTATACACGCGCATGAAACACCGTCAACTCGGCCCTTTCCAAGTCTCAGCCATCGGCCTCGGCTGCATGAACCTCAGCCACGCTTATGGCGCACCCCCTGCGCCTGAAGTGGGCGTGGCACTCATTCACCGAGCTCTAGACCTTGGTGTGACCATGTTTGACACAGCAGCCTTGTATGGTTTTGGCACCAATGAATTGCTGGTGGGCAAAGCCCTCAAATCGCATCGACACCAAATCACTTTGTGCAGCAAAGGGGGCATGACCGGTGTGACGTTTCCCGATGGTGTGAAGCGAGTCATCAACGGCCGCCCTGAGGCGATTCGCCAAAACTGTGAAGACAGCTTGGCTCGTTTGGGCACCGATGTGATTGACCTCTACTACCTGCATCGCTGGGACAAACAAGTGCCCATCGAAGACAGCGTGGGCGCCCTGAGCGACCTCGTGCGTACCGGCAAGGTTCGTGAAATTGGCTTGAGCGAAGTCTCTGCCACCACGCTGCGCAAGGCCCATGCGGTACACCCCATTGCCGCCGTGCAAACCGAATACTCGCTGTGGACGCGTAACCCTGAAATTGCCGTCTTAAAAGCTTGTGAAGAACTGGGGGCTACCTTTGTAGCGTTCAGCCCTGTTGCGCGTGGCTTCTTGTGTGGTGAGCTGTGGGATGTCAGTACTTTGACGGCCAACGACATTCGCCGTGCCATGCCGCGCTTTGGTGCAGACACCTATGCGGCCAACTTGCCTTTGCTCGATGCTTACCAAGCCATCGCTCGTGAGGTGGGCTGCACACCCGCGCAGTTGGCCTTGGCTTGGTTGCTGCACAAAAGCAGCACGCTCATCCCTATTCCAGGCACACAAAACACGCATCACCTTGAAGACAACATCGCTGTAACTGATGTAGTGCTGTCAGCCGATCAGATGCAGCGCTTAGAAGCGCTCATTAACCAGCAGACGGTGAAGGGGGCGCGTTACAACGCACTCAATGCTTCGGAAGTAGATACCGAAGATTTTTGAACTTTCTGAGCTGGCGTAAACCGCTGTATGACGGAGAAAAAAGACACTACGCACATTCTTGTGATCGTGTTCATCCTCTTGATGACGGTCTACTTTTTGCGTGTGTTCTTTGGCCTCATGGACGAAACGGGCAAAAGCACTCACAAATAACGGTTTGAAAGACAACGCTCAGACGCAAGCCCCGTGAAAGTAAAATAGGGGCTAATTCTTAGCGTTTCTTTTTTAACTTTTTCAACGAGACACCATGTCCCTCAACAAAGTCACCCCCGGTAGCAAAGTTCCAGAAGCCTTCAACGTCATCATCGAAATCCCGATGAACTCTGACCCCGTGAAGTACGAAGTCGACAAAGAGTCTGGCGCTTTGTTTGTGGACCGCTTCATGGGCACGGCCATGCATTACCCCACCAACTACGGCTATGTGCCACAAACCATTGCGGGCGATGGCGACCCTGTGGACGTGTTGGTCATGACCCCATTCCCACTACCTCCCGGCGTGGTGGTGCCATGCCGGGCCTTGGGCATTTTGATGATGGAAGACGAAGGCGGTATGGACGGCAAAGTGTTGGCGGTGCCCACTGAAAAAATCTTGGCCCGTTACAGCAACATCAAGTCTTTAGCGGATATCCATGATTTGCAGTTGCAACAAATCGCCCACTTTTTTGAGCATTACAAAGACCTCGAAAAAGGCAAGTGGGTCAAGGTCAAAGGCTGGGAAGGCATTGAGTCGGCCCACAAAGAAATTTTGGACGGTATTGCAATCTACAAGAAGGGCGGATTCAAGGACGAAGTGCAACAAAGATGAACTGGTTATAGGTGGCTGAGGATGCGAGAGCATCATGGCCGCTTTAACAGCCAAGTCGAAGTTGCCCAATGTACAAGCACCTCAGCCGAGAAGAACGATACCAAATC
>NZ_JAVKLW010000112.1:0-16243 GCF_031538885.1 Limnohabitans sp. | reverse complement strand
AACGATGCAAAACACTGTCAAAAGCACCCAAAATCAGCCTCAAACGAGCGGGGATTTCAAATCGCAAAATCATCACGCGAATCACCGATCACACAGAGAACATGTGTCGTCTTGTCGAGCGGTATTTCAGCAGCCTGTTAGGGTTGGCCAGCTTGGTGGCGCATCGACGTGAGGACAACATCATTGCCCCGTAGCGCGTTTCATCACGACATAGCCAAGCTGAGGTTCTCCATGACGGCTCTCATCACGAATGAACCGCTGCAAGGTTTGAAGGCTTACCGAGGGCGTTTGCTCCACGACAAGCGTGGCGCCTAAATAATGCGTCGCTCAAGAGCGCATAAATTTCCCGCGACAATGTGCGTCTATGGCTCATATTTATATCTATTCACCCAGTGGCGCAGTGCGCGACAAGGCTGCTTTCAAACGTGGGGTGGCCCGCCTGAAGAAACTTGGTCACGCCGTGGAATTGGATGCTGACACTCTCAGCAGCCACACCCGTTTTGCTGGGGATGACGCCACCCGATTGGCTGCGATTCATCGCGCCGCAAACAGCGGTGCCGATGTGGCGCTGATTTCTCGCGGAGGCTATGGGTTGACACGTCTCTTGCCTGACATCAAATACAAACAAGTAGCCAAAGCCATTGCCAAAGGCACGCAGTTTGTGGGGTTGAGCGACTTCACCGCGTTTCAAAATGCCTTGCTAGCCAAGACGGGTGCGGTGACATGGGCAGGCCCAGCCTTAGGCGAAGACTTTGGTGCAGAACAACCTGACGACATCATGGAAGCTTGCTTTGACGACATGGTGAGCGGGCAGGGCGAGGGCGCGGGTTGGCACTTCTCTGCCACATGTGCCGTCGCCCATAGCAAGCGCCGCTCAGGCGTGTGGGCGCATGATGCGGTGCTGTGGGGCGGTAACTTGGCGGTGTTGGTTTCTTTGTTGGGTACCCCCTATTTCCCGGAAATCAAAAACGGTGTGCTGTTTCTCGAGGATGTGGGGGAACACCCATATCGCATCGAACGTATGCTTACGCAACTTTTACATGCGGGTGTGTTGGCCCAACAAAAAGCAGTTATCTTGGGGCAGTTCAACCACTATAAACTCACGCCTCACGACAAAGGTTTCAAACTTCAAAGCGTTGTCGATTGGTTGCGTACGCAAATCAAGCCCCCCGTATTGACAGATTTGCCGTTCGGTCATGTACCCACCAAACTATGCCTGCCTGTTGGCATGCGCATTGACTTGGTGGTGGAGGACAGAGACGCTTTGCTTTTGTGGGCACACGGCGACCATTAACTGATGCAAAACAAATTGACAATATTGCGCGAGTGCTTGGCACCTTGACCACTTCAACTACGATTGGCTTAATTGTTGAATTCTTTAGGCTAGGCAGCGTGACACAGACAGAAGAATATGCTCTAAGGAACATCTGCATAACCTTCTTGTAAACCCTGGCAGCGTGAACGCCATAGGCGGCGTTGAATACACATGAAACAAACCAGCCTATCGGTCAGCGGCTTTGATCCAGCCACACGCCCCTGCGGGCAAGACAGGCCGCCCACCGTTTGCAGCGGAGACGATGTTGCGCATCCATTTGTTGCAACAGTTCTTTGGCCTGAGCGACCCAGCGGCAGAGGAGATGCTCTACGACATGCCCTTGTACCGTGAGTTTGCGCGCATTGACGCAGGGTGTGATCGCTTGCCCGACGAGGTGGAGCATCCGTTCAGAGTGCTCAAACGCCAGTTCGGACACGCGAAGGTGCGCTACCGTGGATTGGCCAAGAACACGAGCCAGTTGGTGGTGATGTTTGCGATGAGCAACCTGTGGATGGTGCGCAAGGCGTTGATTGCCGGGCAACAAAAACGAGCCTCGACAGGGGTGGTGCGTCCGCAAGCGGCCTGAGGGGGAGGCCATGACGAATTGAGACAATCCAACCCAAAATGGCGCACTGGGTACAAACAATTGCGTATCGTGAAGTTCATAACAACTCACGCTGCAAATTCATGCGTTGTGCAGACCTTCCTAGGGCAATGGCTATCGCAAGGCTCTAGGATCATGGCTGTTTTAAAAACGCTCAAGAAACGGATATCGCGTGGCAGAGGATTTAAAAATGGTGCTGCTCATCGGCAGTGCACCCGACGCCGTGCAGGCCAAAGACTGGGACCTGTCGGTGTTTGCGCAGCGTGTGGCCATCAACAACGCATGGCAAATCACACCTGACTGGGACTATCTGGTGTACCCCGAAGACTTCGCGTCCGAGCGTTTGCCGCCCACGCCGTTGAAACTTTCGCAGCAACTGATTGCGGCTCCCGAATTCGTGCCGCAGCAAAACAACTTTGGCGGCTTTGTCTATGCGGGCGGCACCATGGCGTTTACCGCGGGTTACTGGGCCTTGGGTGCTTTGAAGCCCGACTTGATAGCGTTCTTGGGCTGCGACATGGTCTACGACGTAGCCTCGGGCGAGAGCAGTCACTTTTATGGCAAAGGTACGCCAGATCCTCTGCGGGTCGATGTGACCTTGCAGTCGCTCGAGGCCAAGTCGGCGCGCTTCATGGCGTTAGCCCAGGCGCACGAGTGCGCGGTGGTGAATTTGTCTGAGTTGCCCGAATCGCGCTTGTTGTTTCCGCGCGTGACGAGACTTGATTTGACGACGCACGGGATACTCCAACAACTGATGCAAGCGCAAAGCGAGTTGATCGACCCAGCAGCAGTTACATGCGCCTTACAGGCCGAGCAAGACTTGGGCTACATGGTGCCGTCGGGGCGTTATTGGGAGCACACGGCCGAGTTTGACAAAACCAAACTCAGCGACATTGACAGCTTGTGGTTGCAGGCCATCACAACCGATCAGGCCGTGATATCGCGTCAGCTTGAAACTGCGCCTTCGCGTTAATTCAAAGCTGTGCCTTCGCACAGCTCAATTCCCTCATGGGCGGCAATTTTCTCTAAGGCGTTTTCAAACAGCGAACGTGCAGAGTCCGAAATCGAACCTAGGTAGGCGTGCAAGTGGGCGTCTCCTGCATTACAGTTAAAACACGCTTGGCTGTATTCCTCAAAACTGGCAGTTGTGCAATCAGCTCCGCCACGTGGTGCGGGCACTCGCACAGCACACTGGTTGAAATGCCAGCCACGCGGCTGAGGATTGCATCTGAATATTTGCGTACCGTGATGACCGAGCCTGTAGTGCCAAATTCCTGTGCATGCGCAGGATCGACAAACAGCACCGATGTTTGAGCACCAGCGCCTCGGACACATCGTGTTTGGCAAACAAGCGTTGCTTGAGCCAGTGCAGCTAAAGCGTCGATCATTTATTTTCCAGCTGTTTTTTTGATTGCTCATGAGCCTAAGTTCAGTAACGTCATCGTCTAACACTGTCAGCACCGAAGGCTTGGTGCGTTTGCCTGGTATCTTGAAAAAAGATGTCACGCAAACGCGTTTTCATGGCCGGCATCTGATAGTGAGCACTCGTGATGGCAAGCAAATCATGCTCAGCGATGCCCGAGACTGGATTGACAGCGGGCAGGCGCTAAACCTGATTTTTGATGACCACCCTGTCAAGATGCTGTCGCAAGCAACAGCCACCCAGCGCGGACTGACACCCATTCCCAAGTTCGCGAGCGAGACACTCAAGAGTTTGGTGGAGGAGGTAGAAAAAGCCAAGCCCGAAGCCTTGCCCCCCGTGTCTTTTGTGTTTCGGGCGCCTCAGCCTGCGGCCTTGTCCATCAATTGGTCAGATCTCCTGTCATCCCCCCCTTCCCCCTCAATTGCGCCGACCAGTCCGCCAGCAAGAACCGCGCTTTCAGCGCTGCCCGCGTCGCCTGCACGGCCACAAACGCTGCTTCAGGTTCAGGTGGTGTTGCCGCTGGATATGCAGTTTGAGAGCATGCATGTGGCCAGCGCACAGGGGGATGTGCTGGAGGGCACGATGTCTGTGCGTGCCGACGGGGTGTACGAGTTGAGCTTGCCCGAGCGTTTGGGCGCCATGATTGTCTGGGTGGTCGGCATGTCGGCGTCTGGCAGCCATTGCCGTTTGCGTGCGGTGGTCGATGTGCGCCAGCCGGTCCACCGGCTGTGTGTGTCGCCCTTGACCGAGATTGCGGCGGTGTTGTTGAGCGATGTGGTGGTAGGCGTGGGACGGGTGTCTCACCCAGGGCAGATTGCACCTATGAATGAAGCCGTGGCCCGCTTGTTGCTGCAAGCCAGAGGCGTTGATGTGACGAAGCCTAGCGCAGAGGACGCTGTGACCAAGGCACAACAAGCGCTGCTGAGAGCGGTGGAAGATGAGTGCGTAGAGAACAAACCGCTCCATGCGGTGTTGGATGAAATCGCACAAGTGCTAGCCAAGATGCAGGGCTTGCTGAAGCCAGACGCAGACGTTGAATTTGTGCCAAAGGCCGAAGCCGAAGCCGAAGCCGAGGTCGAGGTCGAGGTCGAGGTCGAGGTCGAGGTCGAGGTCGAGGCACCTAGCGCCGAGTTGGTTGAGATTGAAGTGTCTGAGTTGTTGCCGCCAGAACCAGAACCAGAACCAGAACCAGAACTCCAAGATGTGCGTGTCGAGTAACCGACATAGTGGATTTGGGCGCAGGGGCGTTTCCAAGCGCCTTCGACGTGGATGGAGGATGCGTTTGTGTATTTAGACAATGGCATCGACGTGATCGTCAGTGCCAACCGAATGTCGGTGTCTGTGGGTAATGAGACGCCCATATTTGCTGCCGATATGCCAATGGATGGTCGTTGGCATGCGTTTGGTTTGTGCAGCAATGGGATGGCGGGCCCGAACAACTGGCGGGTGATGTTGAACGGGGAACCTTTCTTGTCCTTTGATGGACCTCTGCTTGCCGATTTGATGTCCGCTTCGGAGCTGGTATGAAGGGAGCGTGGGCGGGTAGGTCTGAGTTTGCTAATCGCTGCGTTCAATGCGCCCCAAGGTAACACCCCTCAGCCCGTTCCCCATCCACTTCATCACCTTCTTCGCTGCAAAGTGCAGCAATCAAAGCCTGGTCCACCACCTGGCCGGGTAGCAGCAGCTCTTCATTGGTCCAGCGCTTGACCAAGTGGCCGTTGGCCACGCCGCCGGTGTGTGGGGCTTGGTAGGCGCGGCGGTGTTGCATGGTGACGCCGCTGTTAGCGTTGGCAATGAAGCGGCTTTCGCCCAAGGCCCAAGGTTCAAAGTAGGCATTGGCGGCGACATCCACTTGGCGGAAGTAGCTGCGTGCGCCTTCGGCGTTGAGTTTTTTGCGCACGGTGCGCGTGATGAGGCCTTGCAAGTGGTCGAGCGCAGCATCGTCCATTTGGCTGAGCGTGGCTGGACTCATGTCTTGCTCAGCCAGCGCAGGCGTGGTGGCCAATTCGGCGGGCAGCACTTGCACCATGGCTTTGACCACATCGCGATGGGGCGCTACCGCCGTGGCCACGCCGCGTGCTTGCGGCTGGATAGGGCAGCGAATTTCCACAAAGCGCGGCTTGACGGGGCCAGTGCAGCCGTCGTGGTGGTAGTACTCGCCTTGGCTCAGGCGCCCTTTGCTAGAGCGCCCACGCACATCGCGGTAGGTGGGGTGCTTGGTGTGCACATTCAGGCACACCACCAAGCCCGTGGCATCGACCAGTTGGTAAAAGGCTTCGCGCCATTCGGGCAAGAGCAGCGTGTCGTGAAGGTAGTCGGTGGGCTCTGTGCCTTCGTGGCCCACTTCGCCTTCAATGACCAACACGAACGGACGTGGGCTGCGTACGTGCCATAAGGCGTTGGCAAAGTTCAGCACCGAGGCGGCGGTTTCAGGGGGCGTGGCTTCGGATATGGTGAACATTTGGGGGTGGAGATCGGACAGCGAGTGTTGAACTGGCGGCAATTTTAGGGCTTCGTGGTGGTGGCGCTTCAAAGCCCCAGGGCTTGCCAAACCCGATACGCCGCGTACGCATCGTTGGCCGCATAGACCAGTTGTGATTCACTCAAGCGCAGGTTAGCCCAGTTGCTAGTGGCCGCCTTTTTAGACTTTTGAAAACGCTGGTTGAACAACACAGCCACGGCACCTTTCACGCCCATGTCTTTGCGGTAGCCGCGCTGGTGGAAGACGGTGTTAAGTTCCAAAATGCCCGCAGGTTCGACGCCTAATTTTTGGATGATGCGTTTGCGGTCATCACCCAAACCAAAGCCCGCTTTGACAATGCCTTGGCGCGCAAGCAAGTCAGCAGCCACAGCGCGGCATTCGGGGTCGTGTAGTTGAAACACCCAAGCGCGTTCGTCCGTGGCGAGTTGCAGTACATGTGGGCCGTCTGAGGCTTCGCCCACGCGGAAGGTGGGCTTGGATTCGGTGTCAAAGCCCCAGGCATGTGAGGTGATCAAAGCCTCGCTTGCTAGCTGCGCTTGTGGGCCTGTGTGGACCAAGGTGATGTGGTCAAGCCCCAAGCGTGGAAATTTTGGAAGCAGGGCGATGGCTTCTTTGTCGGGGGTGTCTAGGCGTTGGGTCATGTGCGATTGATGTGGCCTCAATGCTTCTTAGGCTGGCGTGGCGTTTTTTTTGTTTTCTCAATCGCCTCTTTGCGCACAGCGCGTTCGGCATCGGCTTTTTTGCCTTCGGTCAGCCATGTCGCAAATTGATCGGGTGTTTCGAGGGTGACGCGGCCCAGTGCTGCCGTGCGGAAATCATGGATGACGAGGTGCGCCGCCTTGGTCAGGTTGATGCGCCCACCGCGTTGCACGGCACCACGTTGACGGCCAATGGCTTCGAGCATGTCTTCGTCGGTGTGGCTGGCCACGTCGTCGATGTTGTAGCGCTGGTGCAGCACTTCAGGGTAATGCGGGATGAGGTAGTTGAGTAGCTCCAGTGCCACGGTTTCTTCGTCAAACGCATTCACGCCAATGGCACCGCTGGCGGCTAAGTTAAATCCGCTTTGCTCCACGATGATGCGCGGCCACAGTACGCCGGGTGTGTCGTACAAATAAAAGTCATCTACCAAGGCGATGCGCTGCTCGGTTTTGGTGATGCCAGCTTCGTCACCCGTCTTGGCGGCACGCTTGCCCTTGAGGGTGTTGATGAGGGTGGATTTGCCCACGTTGGGGATGCCGCAAATCAGCACGCGCATGGGCTTGGCCATGCCGCCACGTTTGGGCGCGAGTTGTTGACAGTTGTCAATCAAGGCTTTGGCGGGCGAGGCCATGCTGGTGTCTAGGCCAATCGCACGCACACCGGGCATGGCGTTGTAATGCGCCAGCCATTGCGCGGTACGCGCAGGGTCGGCCAAGTCTTGCTTGCTCAATACCTTGAGTGCGGGTTTGCCTCGGATCAGCTCGGTCAACATCGGGTTGGCGCTGGAGCCGGGCAAGCGGGCGTCGAGCATTTCGATGACCACATCAATCTCTTTGATGCGCTCCCCAATCGCCTTGCGCGTGAGGTGCATGTGTCCAGGAAACCATTGAATAGCCATAGCTTAGATTGTCGTTCACGCCGAGTGGGTGGCGGCTTGCAGCCGCAGATGGACCTCATCGGCCAAATCCACAGGCCGTTGTTGCTTGGCTTTGAGGTAGTGCTCGGTGTAGACGTCTAAGTAGGCGTTCAGTGCGTCTGCCGCTGGGTTGTCTTGGGCGAGGGCGAGGCACATGGCCCCGACTTCGGCGGTGCAAAAGTGGGCCGCACTTTGGGCGCGACGCAGGGTGTAGCGCGAGCGTTGTTCTGGGTGCAGGCTGAGCACGGGGAAGTTTTGCAGGTAGGGGCTTTTGCGAAACATCTTGCGCGCTTCGTCCCACGTGCCGTCGAGCAAGATGAACAGCGGGCGCTTTGTGGAGGGTTGTGTCACTTCATGCACCACGCGGGCGGCATCGGCAAACTCGCGCGGGAACACCACATAGGGCTGCCATTGCGGGTCGCGCAGCAGGGCCAGCAAGGCGGGGGCTACTTCTGTGCGTGCCCAGCCAAAGGCGAAGGTGTCGCCCACCACATCGGCAATCAGCCAACCGGTGTTGCTGGGTTTGAGTGGCTCGATGTCGGCCATCAACAAGCACATGCCGGCGCGCGCGGGCACCACAGGGCGCAGGGCACAGAGGCAGTGCGTGGGGACGAGGCGGCAGCCCGCGCAGCGCTCACCCTTGGGCCCACCACGCGCTAGAAAAGGTTTGGCGCTGCGGGCTAAACGGGCCGCGCGTAGTCGGGCGACGGCGTGAGGTGAATCTGCGGTCAAGGTGGCGGCGAGGCTGAAGCGACAGGTCGTGATGGCGTGGGGTGCGGCTTAGCCACCCACATTGCATTCGCGGCGCAACAGTGCCAGCGCATCGTGCAGTTGGTCATCGTGGTCGCTTTGCAGCGTGTCTTGCGCTTCATCGACGAAGGCTGTCCACATGGCGATGTAGCCGTCTTGATGTTCGGCGGGCGCGTTGGCGTGGAGGAAGGCAGTGGCGAGATCGGGCTTGAATCCAGACTTGCGGATTTTGCGAATCAGGGCGGTCGCTGATTTTTCGGTGAGCAGCGTTTTGCCTGTGCTGCCTGCGGCAAGGCATAAGAACAGAGTGAGTAAGGAGCTGTCGTCCGTGTGGCCGTCGGTGGCTTTGGCCCACGCGGCAGAGATTTGGCGGTCAAAGTGGTCCATCTCAGCCAAGCCATCTTCCATCCAAAAATAGCGACCCACGAAAGCGGGTGTTTGGTTGAACAATTTTTGCGGCGTCAACGTGGCGTCCAAAATTTTGGGCAAATCGGCTTCGACGCTTTGGCGTATCTGTTCAACGGCGGGTTTGAATTCGGTGGGTAAGTTTTTAGGCGCCACCAAGTGGATGGCTTGGGTCGCGCTGGGTTTGCGCAGCTTGGCGATGATTTTTTGAAACGCCACCCAATCAGGCATGTCTTTGTGTTGGACGGCTGCGGCCAACAGTGCGGTGCGGATGACGGCTTCGGCATCACAGCCAGCTTCTTCCAAATCATCTGCATGCAGCCCGAGTTGGTACGCCATCCAAATGGCGGCATCCATGACGTACGCCACTTGCTGGCGTTTGCCCAACTCGGCTTGGTAGTCAGCCAGTTTGCACAGCGACCACTTGGCCAGTTGTGGCATGTGTTTGTCACTGAAGCCGCCATGCTCGTTCATGCCAAAGTGCGTGTTCTGGGGCATGACGATGAGAGCTTTGAGCATGTCTGATGCTGCTTTGGAGCGTGACATGAACGAGTGCTCGCGCAGTGCCTCGGCGGCTTTGCGCAAGTCGCCACCGCTTTGAATCTCTAACGTGAGGCTGACCATGTTGACGATGCGGTACTTGGCTTTTTCAAGGTCAGGGCGCAAAAACTCGTTGCCAAAGTAGCGTGCAATTTGCACCATGCCTTTGGGGGCATCGGTTTGGATGGCGTCTAGCTTGGCTAGGTCCAATACGCCGTGGTGAACACCATAGGCGATGACTTTTTCAAAGAACGGGCGGTCATCAAAAAGGGCAACAGATTGCATCATGTGTGTAGGGTGGCGGGCTTAGATGGCCGACTCTTCGTCCGAGTCACGCGCGGCGGGTGTGGCTTGGCCACGGTCGGTGGCTCTGGTCTCGACCTTGCCATCGTCCTCTTCACCTTCTTCGTCCAACAAGCCCGCATCGTGGGCGCGTGCTTTAGCGCGCAGCACCAGCAACATTTCGATGAAGAGGTCAGGGATTTTGTGACGCAGGATCCAGGCGAGCTGCATCCAGTCTTGGTCGGCCACTTCGTCTTCTTCCACGCGTGGCTTCACATAGGCGGAGCCGAGCAGAGCGCTTTCAGACAGCATGTCGCCATCGTCTTCGAGGGTGTCAAAGGTGCCGGTGCGGGCAAAGGCTTCGATGCGGCTCCACTTTTCGCTGAAGTAGTCGGCCAGTGCTTCGGCACCGCCTTCTAAATCGCCAATGGCGGTGAGAAACTCAATCGTGTTCGCATCTTCGCGAAAGATGATGGAATTCATCATGCCGCGCAGGTGGGTGCGGGTGAGGTCTTTGTATTGTTTTTCAATCACCACGGCGCGGGCGAATTGCTCGGGCGTGACCAGCAGGTTGATGACCGATTCCTTGGAGGTGTCGTACTCCCGGATGACGGCCAAGATGTCTTTGGCGGGCAACTGGTCCAGCACCACCATCAGGGCTTGGTCGCCCTCGGTGTCGGCCAACTCAACCAAGGCCGCTTCGGCGCCCGTGATGTCACCTGCAGCGATCAGGCTTTGCGTTTTGGCAATCAGGGTAATGGCATTGGTTTTGTCGGTCATGACGTTTCCTTATTCTTTGCTGTCGAAGCCTTGTTCGACCATCCACGCATTGCCCGCTTCTTCGCGTTCACGGGCTTCGCGCTCTTCGTCTTGTTCGGGCTGGTCGCCGCGCTCGACGTTTTGCAAATCTTCGTCGGCATCGGCATGGGTTGACTGTGCACCACCGCGCATAGGCGTGCCGTGCATGTATTCAAGCGCAGCAGCCACGCTCATGAACCAAGCGCCTACGGGCTCAGCCAAGATTTGATTCACCATGGGTTGTGCCCACGGCGCAATGCGCACGCCTTCAGACAAAGCCTCCCAGCTCAGCAAATCGTCGGCATCGCGCGTGATGAAGTGGTCTATCAACTCGGGCTCGTGAAATTCAAACGCTTGATGCAACACCACGGCCACCATCTCGGGGTTGAGGTCCATCATCTGCAACAAAAAGTCCAGTTCTTTGCGCTTTTCAGCCAAGCGTTTGTCCAGGATGTAGTGGCCTTCGGAGTCCGAGTTGAGGTCGTCCAACTCGGCTTGGTAGGCCGAACGCAGCGCTTGGAAAAATGGAGAAATGCTCATGGTGTTTGAAATGCTGATGCTTTAAGAACGGTTTAGCACTTGCTGAAAGTAACCTTGCCAAATCTCATGTGCCGTTTGTGCGGGGTCATCCAGCAAGTTGCGGCGGCGGTTGTCGTCGTAGGCTTGGCGCTTCACATCGTCAGACAGTACGTCGTAGGCCTCTTGCACTTCGCGAAAGCGCGCAGGTGCAACGGGGTCGCTGTTGCGGTCTGGGTGAAACTGCGAGGCTTTTTGACGGAACGCGCGTTTGATGTCCGCCAGCGTGGCATCACTTTTGAGTCCTAGGGCGGCGTAGTGTTCAGACACGGTCGGTTCTGAAAAATTACAACGCTTGAGAAATTAAAGCGGCTGCTTGAGGCGAATCTCTTCGACCTTGACCGGCCCCATGGGCATCGTCTTGGCGCTGGACATTTCGCGCTTGAAGCCAGCCAACTCGTGAAAGCGCATGGCGCGGTCGTTGGCAATCGGCACCCAGATGGACACATGGGTGCAGCCTTCTTCTTGCAAACCTTCGCGGGCTGTGTCCCACAGGGCTAGACCTACGCCTTTGCCCCAGTAGGCGGCATCCACATAGATGTCCCAAATTTCGCCCATGGTGTTGGGTGTGCCTTTGTCGCGTGAGCGGTCATAGCCCACAAAGCCCACGATCTTGCCGCCATCCACGGCCACTTGCACCTGGGGCGCGGCAAACTCAATGGCTTCGCGCCAGTAGGTGGTGTTTTTTTCTTCGGGCACAGGCAACACTTTGCTGCCTGTTTGCATGGTTTTGAAAGCTTCTTTGGCCGTGGCGGCGTAGAGCTCGGCGATTTTGGTGGCGTCGCGCATCGTGGCGGGACGGACTTCAACGGTTGTCAGGTCGGACATGGAAAAAAAATTCAAAAATCAGGAAAGGTGCCTATTGTCCCAGTAAAACCAACAGACGCTTTGTGAGTTAGGTAGAGTAGCGCCTTCGCTGCATGCAGCTTCTGGCGTTCAACCCCCCCCACCCCCCCAACCTCATGCTCATTCTTGCCCCCATGGAGGGTTTGCTCGACTTCGTGCTGCGCGATGTGCTGACCCGCATCGGCGGGGTGGACCGCTGCGTGTCCGAGTTCATCCGCGTGACCAATACCTTGTTGCCCGAGCGCACGTTTTTGCGCATCGTGCCTGAGTTGGCCAATGGGGGGTGCACCGTTGCAGGTGTGCCCGTGCGCCCTCAGTTATTGGGGTCTGACCCCCATTGTTTGGCGGACAACGCGGCGCGTGTGGCGGGCATGGGGTGCGACGGGGTGGACCTGAACTTTGGCTGCCCCGCCAAACAAGTCAATCGCCATGGCGGTGGCTCGGTGTTGCTGCAAGACCCTGAGGTGCTTTACCAAATCGTGCGCGCCGTGCGTGCCGCCGTGCCCTCTACCCAAGTGGTGTCGGCCAAGATGCGTTTGGGCTTCAACGACGACAGCACCGCCGAAGAATGTGCCTTGGCGCTCGAGGCGGGCGGTGCCAGCGAGATCGTGGTGCATGCCCGCACCAAGGCCGATGCCTACCGCCCACCCGCGTATTGGCATCGCATTGCCGACATCAAAGCCAAGGTGAAAACGCCCTTGGTGGCCAATGGGGAAATTTGGAATGTGCAAGACGCACTCAACGCGCGCGCCGAGTCGGGTTGCTTTGACTTGATGCTGGGGCGCGGCATCGTCACCCACCCCGGTTTGGGTCGCGACATCCAAGCGCATGACGCCGCAGCGCAGGGGCTGCCTGCGCCCGCACAACCCCTGCACTGGCAAGACTTACCGCCACACCTGCACACGTTTTGGCGCATCGTGTCGGGCCATGTGAGCGAGCGTCACCAAGCGGGACGTTTGAAACAGTGGCTTAACTTTTTGCGCAAGCACTACCCCGAGGCTGAGGCTGCTTACATGCATGTGCGCACCTTGACCAACCCCAAAGACATTCACGCATGGTTTGACGCCATGCCCACACCGCCATGACCGACCACACCCAAGACACTCCTTTCATCCAAGAGCCACGCTTGTGGCAAGGCGAGGGCTGGACCGCCAAGGTCATCAAAAATGACGATGACGATGGCTGGGCCGTGGCCATGTTCAAAGACGGTGAATCCGAAGCCGCGCTGATTGGCCCTTGGACCATGGGGCGCGACAAAAAGAACCCCAAACCACTGGACGGCAACGCCTTCATCACCTTGGTCAAAACCGCCAGCGAGTTTGTGCGCCGCAGCGAGCAGCAGTTGCACGCCACGCTGCACCAGTCGGTCACGGTGAACGGTCGCGATGGTCGCGTGACCGTGTTGTTAGACATCGTGCCCGACGATGACAACCCCTATGCCATGCTCAGCGCGCAAGACGAGGGAGGCGACACCTTGGCGGAGTTGCGGGTGGAGGCGGGCTTCAAGCTCAACCGCAATACGGCCCAGGCTTGGGTGGATGCGGGGTTTGCCAAGCCAAAGGGCGCACGGGGCTGAGGCTGGGCGTTAAGCCTTGGCGCTGCTTGCGCTTTTCTTAGGCGCGGTTTTCTTCGCAGGTGTTTTGGCTGGTGCTTTCACCGTGGTGAGCTTTTCGTACAGCTCAAACAAATAGGCGACGCGGCTGGTGTCGTCGTTGCCTTTTTCGTAGCCGTAGGCTTCGTCGACCGCTTCATCCACGAGGTCATGCGCGGCCTGCAAGTTTTTAGGCATGGTTTCGGGGTTGTAGAGCCATGCCAAGCTTTTGCCCGCGTGTTTGGCACGCGCGTCGAGCACGGCTTGGCCTGCGGCTTCGATGGCGGCCATGTGGGCCTTGGTGGGTTGGGGCCACGGATAGTTGTTGTAGACGATGGTGTTGGAATAGCGGTAATCGCTTTTGATGCGCCCACAAACGGCCCGTGTCCAAGCGTTGTGCATGGTCGAGTTAAGCATGCCAAAGTGATACAGCGTGGCGTTGGGGATGGCGAAGGCCAGGTTGCTGACGACGACGTTGGCTTCGATATAACCAACCGGCACAAAGGCGCGTCTTTCGGATGAGACGCTGGGAACCAACAAGTAGTTGGTTTTAGGCTGACGAATTTCTCCAAACAAATGCGGCACCTCAGCCAATTTTTGCGTGGGCACTTTGGTGCTGGCCAGGCGCATGGCACGTACCGCTTCAATGTGCCGGCTGAGTTCGGGCGAGTTGGCGATGTCTTGCTCGGTCACGTCGCCTAGCCACAAGCAAAAGCGCGGCGTGTTGTTCAAAAACTCGTCGGCCCCTATGAACGGGCGAATGTATTTGGCGGCGACGGGGTCTGATTCGCGGATAGATTTTTCTTCCTCGGGCTTGAGTAGCAAGTGACCGCCGTCGGTGGGTTGGCTGCCTTTGTTCATTGGCGAAACCTTGCAAATTGGCTCGCGTCGGTTGGACAAAAACACCGAAGGCGCATCCACCAGATACGCGTTAATGCGCCGCGTCTTGTTGAGTTTTCCATCGTCCGCAATGCGCGCGGTGTAGTCCCACAGGTCGCACTTTTTGGGTTTCTCCATGCCAAAGCCCACGATGACGCAATGCACCGCCGCCATGCCCGAGCCTTCGTTGCTCCATTTGAAGGTGCGGTGCGCAAAGTGGATGTGCAAGCCTTGCTCAAACAGCGGTTGCCACAGCACCGAGACCTGTTCGCCCTGCGTGATGCTGTTGGTGGACACAAACGCGGCCTTGATGTGCGGGTTGACCTTCATCTGCGCAAAGGCTTTGACGTACCAAGCGGTCACGTAGTCGAGCACGCCCGTGCCTTGCGCGTTGCCGTAGACCAAGGCCATGTCGGCCTTTTGCGCTTTGTTTTGCTGGGTGTAGCCCAAAAACGGCGGGTTGCCCACGATGAAGCTGGTTTGCTTGGCTGCAACCACCGTGTTCCAGTCCGTCTGCAACGCGTTGCCTCGGTGGATGTTTGCTTTGCTGGACAGCGGGATGCGCTTGTAGCCACTTGCCCAGCGTTGGTTCATTTGGTGGTCAGTGAGCCACATGGCCACAGTTGCAATTTCGACGGCGGTGGGGTCAATCTCGATGCCGTGAAATTGGTGCACATTGCACAGCGGAATGGTTTGCTGCGCGCCTTTGATGCTGTTCATTTCCAGCAAGGTTTGTTGTTCTAGCCAGCGTAGTTCGCGGTAGGCCACGACCAGAAAGTTGCCGCAGCCGCAGGCGGGGTCAAAGATGTTGAGGTGCGAGAGCTTGGTTTGAAAGTCTTTGAGCTTTTTGGCGTCGTCTTTGCACAGGGCCAGCTCGTCTTTGAGGGCGTCTAAAAACAGCGGGTCGATGGCGCGGCGAATGTTGCGCTCGCTGGTGTAGTGGGCGCCAAAATCGCGGCGCTTCTTGGTTTTGCCTTTGGCCTCTTCGTCGTCCCAATGCATGATGTGTTGAAACAGCGTGCCAAAGATGTCGGGGCTGATTTCAGACCAGTCCAGCTCACAGCAGCCGAGCAGGGCTTGGCGGGAGTCGGCGTCAAAGTCGCAGTCGGCAATGCGTTTTGTAAACAGCGCGCCGTTGATGTACGGGAAATCGAGCAAGTAGGCATAGGGGCCGGTGGTGCGCTGCTGGGTGGTGGTGATGTCGGTGGCTTTGGCAGGGTTGGCGTCTAAGCGGGTGAAGATGCGTTGCAGTTTGCCGCCCAAGTCATCGCCCGCGCTGTTGGTGTTTTGCACGGCTAGCTTGAAGGCGTCTTCTTTGTTGAACAGACCGGTGTCGTCGGCAAACAAGCAAAACAGCAAGCGCACGAGCAAGGTTTGCAAGTCTTCACCGCGAAAACCGGTTTGCTTGACGGCATCGTGCAGATAGCCCAAACGGCTTGCTGCTTCGATGCTGGCGGCGGCTTGGCGGTCTTGGTAGATGCGCTCGTAGCCAAGCAAGAAGTCGAGGTCGTTGACGTGGCTTTTGAAGTCGGCCAGCTTGAATTTGATGGGCTCGCGCTCGCCTGTCTCGTCATAGAGGTGTAGGTTTTGAAAGTCGCTCACCAAGATGTAGAGCGGCTTGTCGTCTTTATTTTTGAGCTTGGGGATGTAACCCTTGGCTTGGGTGTAAGCCTTGGTGAGGTCTTCCCCTTTGGACTTCATCTCGACCAGTAGTAGCCCAGGAAAGAACCCGTCGATGCGGTTGATGCCCACGCCGCTGTCTTTGGTCACACGGCGCTCAAAGTCGACCGAGCGCAGGTAGTTCAGGCCGTACACGCCGCACAGCTCGCGCACGAAGTTTTGGCCTTGGCCCATTTCGTAGTTGGCGTCGGCAAAGTTTTTGGTGAAGGCTTCGGCGCGGTCGTTGAGCAGGTCTTGCTGCTCTTGGTCGGTTTGTGGCGCGGTTTGAGTTTTTGTGACTGTCTTGCTCATTTGAATTTAATGCCGACTAATTAGGGATGGCGGATTCAAGGACGAAGTGCAACACGCTTTAACGAGGCATGGAATACCTCGTGAGGTGTCTTGAATCCTAGTCGCTTTCTGGGGCGGTGATTCAATCGGTTTTCAATCATAGTCAATTCCTCATCCGTCACGGTTT
>NZ_JAVKLW010000111.1:0-10191 GCF_031538885.1 Limnohabitans sp. | reverse complement strand
TAGGGCGCTATAATGACAGGCTTTTCAGCGTGTCGCAGGCCGGGTGGCTTAGCGCGTGTCTCAAACGTTGAAAAAATTTCCACCCGAAGGATTCATCATGGTCGTCATCCGACTTTCACGCGGCGGTTCTAAAGCCCGTCCATTTTTTAACATTGTTGTAGCCGACAAGCGCGATCGTCGCGACGGCCGCTTTATCGAACGCATTGGTTTTTACAACCCCATCGCCAAAGGTCAAACCGAAAGCTTGCGCGTTGCGCAGGACCGCTTGACCCACTGGACCAGTGTGGGTGCACAGTGCTCACCTACCGTGATTCGTTTGGTCAAGCAAGCGGCTGCTAAAACGGCTGCTTAATTGACAAAGGCATGGCAATGACGCCCGGCCTTGAGTCCGCAGAACTTCCTGCGGACGCTATCGAAGTCGGGCGCATTGCAGATGCTTGGGGCATCAAAGGCTGGTTCAAGGTCTTGCCCTACAGCGCTTCTCCGGAAGCGCTTTTTTCTTCCAAGCGCTGGTTTTTACAACCCGCTGAACGTGGTGCCAAGACATTTGTGGGCACCGTGCTTTTGAAAATTCAAGAAGCCAAAGAACACTCAGATTCTGTTGTGGCTACGGCCCAAGAGGTGCCTGACCGCAATGCAGCAGAACTGCTCAAAGGCGCACGTATTTTTGTCTCGCGTGCGAGCTTTCCGACTCCCGCGACAGATGAGTATTACTGGGTTGACCTGATCGGTTTGGATGTGGTTAACCGCGAAGGCGTCGCATTAGGCGTTGTTCGTGAGCTCTTGCACACAGGCCCACAAACCGTGTTGGTGCTTGCTTATGAGGAAGAAGGTGAGGCCCAAGAGCGCATGATTCCTTTTGTCTCCGTCTACATCGATACGGTTGACTTGGCCGCACGACGCATCACCGCTGACTGGCAGCCCGATTACTGACGCATCCGCCCGAGGCATTGCCGTGCGTTTTGACATCATCACTCTGTTTCCTGAACTGTTTGAGCCTTTTCTTAAAATTGGCGTGACTCGCCGCGCTTATGCGGCTGGCTTGGTGGTCGTGCATTTATGGAACCCCCGTGACTACGCAGAAGGCAACTACCGCCGTGTCGATGACCGCCCATTTGGGGGTGGCCCTGGCATGGTCATGATGGCCGAACCGCTGACCGTTTGTCTGAGTGCCATTCGTGCGGACCGTGGCCAAGGCCGTGATGTCGCGCCCTTGGTGTTGTTCTCCCCTGTTGGGGAGACGCTGCACCATGCGGCAGTGCAGCGCTGGTCAGACAGTCAAGGTGCGGTCTTGCTGTGTGGCCGTTACGAGGGTATTGACCAACGTTTCATTGATACCTACGTCGATTTGCAAATCAGCTTGGGCGATTTTGTGCTGTCTGGGGGCGAATTGGCCGCCATGGCCCTGCTCGATGC
The DNA here is from genome assembly GCF_031538885.1 of Limnohabitans sp. GTDB lineage: Bacteria > Pseudomonadota > Gammaproteobacteria > Burkholderiales > Burkholderiaceae_C > Limnohabitans. Next base: position 8,775 of record NZ_JAVKLW010000111.1, on the reverse strand, counting down.
TGTGGCCCGTTTGCAGCCGGGTGTCTTGAACGATGAAGGTAGCCATCAACTCGACAGCTTCAATCCCGCTTTGGACGGTTTGCTCGATTGCCCGCACTACACCCGTCCCGAACAATGGCAAGGGCAGGGTGTCCCTGCCGCGCTGATGTCTGGTCATCATGTGAACATCGAACGCTGGCGCCGTGACCAACGTTTGCTGCTGACTGCTCGGCTGCGCCCAGAGTTGATTGAGGCAGCCCGCGCAGCAGCCCAGCTCTCCCCGCAAGATGAGGCAGTTTTGAAGGCCTAAACTTCGCTATAATAGTGGGCTTTTCGATCCTCTGGTCGGCCGCTTTGGACGAGGTGTTCTGCATTTGAACGCTACGCTCTAGGGCCTTTTGTGTAGCGCGACCAAGATCTTTAGAGGAAAACATGAACCTGATCCAAACCCTTGAGGCAGAAGAAATTGCTCGCCTCGGCAAAACAATCCCCGAATTCGCACCTGGCGACACCGTCATTGTGAGCGTCAACGTGGTTGAAGGCACACGCAAGCGTTTGCAAGCTTACGAAGGAGTGGTCATTGCGAAACGCAACCGTGGCCTCAACAGCGGCTTCACTGTGCGCAAAATATCTAGCGGCGAAGGCGTGGAGCGTACGTTCCAAACATACAGCCCACTGATCGCCAGCATCGAAGTCAAGCGTCGCGGTGATGTGCGTCGTGCTAAGTTGTACTACTTGCGTGACCGTAGCGGCAAGTCTGCCCGTATCAAAGAAAAATTGGTCAGCAAATCAGCCGCTGCTTCTAAAGCCGCTGCCGCCGCCAAATAAGCTGACACTGGTCAGCACACAAGCCACCCGAGTGAAAACTTGTGGTGGCTTTTTTCATGCCCAAACTTCCCATTTTTGATCCTCAACAAGTCCCCGTGTTTCAAGTGGACCACCACTTGGAGGCGGTGCCTGCCCAGCGCTTGACGCCGCAGGCTTTGCAAGCGCGGTTTGCTCATCCACCGATTTGGCAGCCTGAGCTGGTGCGAGAGCGCAAGTTCATGGATCGCAGCCCCACCCAAGCGGCTGTGTTGCTAGGGTTGGTGATGCGTGACGAACCCACGGTGTTGCTGACCCAACGTTCTGCGCACATGACGACACATCCGAACCAAATTGCCTTTGCCGGTGGCAAATGCGACGAAGGAGATGCCGATGCCGTTGCCACTGCTTTGCGTGAAGCGCAAGAGGAGGTTGGGCTGGATGCGCACCATGTGCAAGTGCTGGGCACATTGCCCAAATACGTCACAGGTTCTGCGTTCCATGTCACCCCTGTGGTGGCCTTGATCTCCCCCCACATGACGTTGCAACGCAACACCCATGAGGTTGCCGCTGCGTTTGAAGTCCCCCTAGCGTTTTTGATGAACCCTGCTCATCACCGATGGCATCGCTACGTTCACGAAGGAGCGACCCGCGAATGGCTGTCCATACCTTACCAAGATGGCGATGAGCTGCGTTTTGTGTGGGGGGCAACAGCTGGCATGCTGCGTAACTTTTACCGTTTCTTGCGTGCCTGAGGCCGCAAAACACCCAGCACGGGCCGCTATCATCACCCCATGAGTTTTCTTTCCCTGCTCCTTGCGCTGTTGATTGAACAAGCACGTCCTTTGGTGCGCGGCAATTGGGTGCATCGCACGGTGCGCGCATGGACTTTGTGGATCAGCCGAACTTTGGATGCAGGGCATCCACGTTTGGCATGGTCCACATGGTCCTTGGCTGTGGGTGTGCCAGTTGTCATCGCTGCGGTCTTGCATTGGGTATTGATGGCCGTCTTTGGCTGGCCTGTTGCAATGGTGTGGAGCATTGCCGTGCTGTACGTCACCTTGGGGTTTCGGCAGTTCAGCCACCACTTCACCGATATTCGTGATGCTTTGGATGTTGGTGATGAACGTCTTGCACGTGAACTGTTGGCTGAATGGCAGCATGTGGAAGTTGGTAGCTTGCCACGTAGCGAATTACTCCGCCATGTCATTGAGCATTCGGTACTCTCGGCTCATCACCATGTGTTTGGTGTCTTGGCTTGGTTTTCAATCTTGGCAGCCTTGGGGTTTGGCCCTGCTGGAGCCGTGATTTACTGTATGAGTGAGATGGTCTCGCGTGCTTGGCAGTCCTCACCCAAAGCATCCAAAGGATGGGTCAGTGATGCTTTACAAAATGCCGCATGCGATGCGTGGCACCGTCTCGATTGGTTGTCGGCACGCTTGACGGCTGTGGCGTTTGCTGTGGTTGGGAATTTTGAAGAAGCCATTGATTGCTGGCGTCATCACGCACAGCGCTTCCCAGATGACAACGATGGCGTGGTGCTGGCTGCTACTGCCGGTGCGCTGAATGTGCGTTTGGGCGGTGAGGCCTTACGCGCACAGTCTGATGACGAGACACAAGACAGCGAAAGCACCCCTGGCCGCACACCTGAGATGGCCCACCTTTCCAGCGTGGTGGGTTTGGTTTGGCGCAGCGTTGTGCTTTGGATGGTGTTGTTGGCCTTGCTGACGTTGGCCCGTTTGCTCGGCTAAAAAACTGAAGCTACGTCAGTAGTTCACAGGCTGCGTCAGCTCGGTAAACAAAATGCCGTACAACTTGTAACGAGACGGACTGATCTCGCCAGCTTTGACCGCATCATGCACGCCACACGAAGGCTCGTGCAAATGCGTGCAGTTGTAAAACTTGCAGTTCGTCACATGTGGTTTGAAGTCAGGCATGTAGGCCGCTAACTGCATCGCATCAATGTGATGCACGCCAAATTCTTGAAAACCGGGGGAGTCAATCAAACCTGTTGTTCGCTCGGCATCTACCCAGTGCCACGTGGTCGATGTGGTGGTGTGTTTGCCTGAGTTCAAGGCTTGAGAAATCTCTGCTGTGGCCACATTCGCGTTGGGTACCAATGCATTGATGAGCGTGCTTTTGCCGGTGCCTGAAGGACCAAGCACCAAAGTGGTCTTGTGCTTCAAGCGCTCTGGTAAATCGGCCAAATCACCTGCTTTGAATGCGCCTTGAAGTACGGTGTAGCCCATCTTCACGTAAGGCACGAGGCGCGCCAGTGCGCGTGCAAATGGTTCGACCAAGTCACGCTTGTTCAACGCGATGATGGGCTTGATGTGCTCAGCCTCTGCGGCAATCAAAGCCCGTGTCAATTGCATTTCAGAGAACTCAGGTTCAGCCGCGAGCAGGATCAGCACTTGGTCTAAATTCGCTGCAAATGACTTGGTACGAATCTCATCCTGCCGGTAAAACAAATTGTGACGTGGCTCAACCTTTTCTATGGTGCCTTCGTCGGTGCTGGCCAGCCATTGCACACGGTCACCCACCACCACTTGGCTTTTCTTGCCACGTGGGTGGCAAATGCGACGCTCACCATCGGGTGTCTCCACCACGCAATGTCGTCCGTGGCTGGCCACCACCAAGCCAGTTTGCTTCATGCGGACATGCGCGCCAAACGTTGTGAGGCGGGTGGGTGTGAGTAATAAAACGCCACATACCAAGGGTCTGGCGTCAGCGTCGAGGCGTTGTCTTGGTAGAGCTTGAGCAGCGCATTTGCGAGTGCTTGGCCATCGCTATTGGCCACCGCATAGGCGTCCGCTTCAAACTCAAATTGGCGTGAGCGGCGAGCCGACAAAGGCGACACAAAGAACGTGAACAAAGGCAACACCAACATGAACAGCAACAAAGCCAATGCACTGTTGTTGCCATCTAAATTCGGCATCACGCCCAAGCCCGTATAAAACCAAATTTTCTGAGACACCCAACCTAGCAAAGCTAGTCCAACCAAACTGGTGGCAAAGCTGGTCAGCATCATTTTCAAAATATGGCGATGCTTGAAATGACCCAGCTCATGCGCTAGCACTGCCTCCATCTCATCGCCATTGAGTTGGGCCAATAGGGTGTCAAAAAACACCACTCGCTTGGCCGCGCCAAAACCTGTGAAAAATGCGTTTGAATGTGCGGAGCGGCGACTGCCATCTATCACAAAAAAACCTTTTGCGGTGAAGCCTGAGCGCTTCATCAGTGCGGTCACCCGTTCTTTCAGTGTGGCATCTTCGAGTGGTGTGAATTTATTGAACAGAGGCATGATGACGTTAGGTGCAATCCACATCACGAACAACTGGTATGTCACCAATGCGGCCCATGTGTAGAGCCACCACATCGGCCCGCCCGCCGCCATCAGCCAGAGCACCAGCCACAAAATTGGCAAGCCCAGCACCATGCCCACCACCAACCCCTTGAGCATGTCGCTCACCCACAGCTTTGGCGTTGTGTGATTGAAACCAAAACGTTGTTCAATCCCAAAGGTTTGATACAAAGAAAGGGGCAGGCCAATCAACCCTCCTATCAAGGTGAAGCTCGCCACCAACGCGACTTGCTGCGTCATACCGGTTCCCAGCCACTCCAAAGTCATTTGATTCAATGCATCTAAGCCGCCCAACAAAGTCCAGCAGATCAAGGTCACCGCATCCAAACCCAGGTCCATCACACCCACGCGTGCTTTAGCCAGTGTGTAGTCCGCTGCTTTGTGATGGGCATCTAAGCTGATGGTGTGTGCAAAAGCAGCGGGTACTTGTGCGCGGTGCTGCGCCACATGGCGCACCTGACGGCTGTTGAGCCACAGTTTGATCAGCAAGTTGGCGACCAGTACGGCAGCCAGTGTCAAAGTCATCGCGAGGAAAGGGGTCATCATGGAGGAGGAGTTTAGATGAAGCGGCCTTTGTGTGATGCGCGACAATCTAGCCCATGTTTGAAGCTCTTACCCCACCCATGCCCTCTGCGGCCACCAAGCTGGCCAAGTCTGATCTGAACTTGGTATGGCTTGACTGTGAAATGTCTGGTCTCGACCCCGAGCGTGAGCGTTTGCTGGAAATCGCTGTGATCGTCACCAACCCTGATTTGTCTGTGCGCATTGAAGGCCCCGTATTTGTGATTCACCAAAGCGATGAGTTGCTGAGCAAAATGGACGCATGGAACAAAGGTACACATGGCAAAAGCGGCTTGATTGACAAAGTCAAAACCTCTAGCGTGACTGAGGAACAAGCCCAAGAACAACTGATTGCCTTCATGAAACAGTATGTGTCCAAAGGTGTCTCGCCCATGTGTGGCAACACCGTTGGCCAAGACCGCCGCTTTTTGAACAAATATATGCCCAAGCTCGAAGGCTGGTTTCACTACCGCAACGTGGATGTGAGCACACTCAAAGAGTTGTCACGCCGCTGGAAGCCTGAAGTGTTGCATGCCTTTAAAAAAGCTCAAAAACACACGGCACTGGCTGATGTGCATGAGTCCATCGATGAGATGATTCATTACCGTGAACACTTCTTGAAGTTGTGATTATAAATTCGGCGCAGTGAAGTCTTCAGCCCGCCGTAATCGCCCTCATGTTCTGACTATGAGGCAAAGAAGAAGCAAGATTTCAAACATTGGAGCAGCTGCACGAGCGGCGCAAGCAAGTCGTCAAAGCGATGTCTGCAAAGTGGCCCGTATGCCGCATGATGGTGGCGCGTTCGCTGCTTAGATTTTTCAGCGACGACGGCGGTATAGCGTCACATCTTCGTTGTTGTCGGAGGGGCGACGGATGGTGCGTACACGTGTCCATTCGTTCAAACGAATCACACGATCTAGGTCTGGACGTAAATCGTTATCGACCAACAGCCAAGGGCAGTTGTTTTGCTGTGCTATCGGGGTGGTTTCTAACGCTCTCACCTCAAAGCCACCGTGGTAGTGGAACGCAGTCATTTGACCCACATCCAAACCATAGCCGAGCAAGCAAACCTTGTGTGCTTGGCTGGCGTCTTCTTTGGTCATCACGTCTTGGATTTGTTGCACCCAAGGTTTGTAGCTACGCGCAAAGTCGAGCAGTGGTAGCCACAGCGTCAGTAGTAGCAACCAACATAGGGCTGCACCACCCGCTGGCAGCACCAGGCTTTTCCATAGCGCCTGACGGTGTTTGGCCGTGCGCCAAACCACCAACCAAACCCAGAGCGCGGTGGCGATCAATGCCGTGATGAAGGCGAACCAGCCAAAGCTTGGCTCAAAGCCGGGTGCCAAGCGGGCCACGTTTGCGGCGGGTTGTGCAGGCCAGCCGGTTTGCATGGCAATCCAAATGACCCAAATGATGAAGGCGCAACCCGAAAAGAAGAGCAGGGTAAACCAATCAATCAATGCAGCCACGCTGCGACGCAGGGTGGGCAGCGCAAAGGCGGCTAGGGTGGCGAGCTCAGGCAGGGCCAAGAGCAAGGTTTGGTCAGAGGAGCGCGTCAGCATCGCTGTGATGACGGTCAACGCGGTGAACCACATAGGGAGCACCAAATGACGGCTCCAGTGCAGGGAGGTCCATTGGCGACGCCAGCGCCAAAGCGTCCAAATCGCCAAGGGCCAAGCCGGCCATGTGAACCAAGCCAGCAAGCGCAACAGCGCGCGCCATGCTTGCCAATCGTTGTGCAGTGGCAGCAAGCGCCAATGCCAGACATCGAGAGCCGTGGCCAAGGCGCTGACAGCCAAGCTCATGACCAGCAGCCACAGCGCATGTTGACGGCCTGTGCGTGGCGGTGTGCTTTGACGATCCAGCAAGCACAAAACTCCACTCCCGACGGCCATCAGCACGGCGAAGCTGGGTGCACCACTCAAGCACAAACCGAACAAGCCCAGGCTCAAGGCGATCAAGCTGTAGCGAGGGTGATAAGGCAGCGCAGCTATGCCATAAAACGCACAGCTCACAAACGCCAGCTGAGTCAAGATAGGACTGGCTTCGTGGGATAGCAAGGTCAGGCCTAGACAGGCGATGAGCGCTAAGACGGCACCGTCGGCAATCGTGCGGGCGTAGTCTTTGGGCTTGGCTTCACCGCCAAAGGCGAAGGGCACAGGTTGCGCTTGTGGGCTCAAGGCCAAGTAATACGCCCCATGCCATGTGCTTGCCAAGGTCAGGCCTAAGAGCAAGGCAAATGGAATGCGTGTGGCCAGTCCCGCAGACATCCAGTGGGGCGCGATTTGTATGGCCCAAGCGCCCAGCCAATAGGGCAGCAAGGCGTCAAGCTCGGGGGCTTGTCCCCAGACGCTGGGGTTGAACCAATCGCTGGCCCCTTCAGCAAGCGCCAGCATGTGGCCAAAGGCCGTGAACTCGTTGCCTTTCCAAGGCTCGCGCCCAAACAAGCCTGGCAGGACGTAGGCGGCGCAGAACAACCAAAGCGCAACACGCGGCAAGCGGCGCACAGCACTTTGAGGAACGATGGCGGGGGTGGGTTGGGTCACAGCTTTGAAATAAAAAAGGCAGCGCGGAGGGCCGGGCTGCCTTTTGAGAGAAGTAAGCGAGTGGCTTACTTGGCGACAGTTTTGCCGTACTTGTTGCGGAAGCGCTCGACGCGGCCACCCATGTTGTCCACAGACTTCTGTGTGCCGGTGTAGAAGGGGTGTGACTCGCTGGTGGTATCGAGCTTGTACAACGGCAATTCACGGCCGTCTTCCATCTTGATCATTTCTTTTGTGCTAGCGCATGAGCGTGTCACAAACTTGAAACCGTTAGACATGTCCATGAAACAGATTTCACGGTAGTTGGGGTGAATGCCTTCTTTCATCGCTTTTCCTTGAGCAACTGCGGTAGCCACGCCGACCTATTTCAACGCACTTTCCACAAAACGCATCATTATGCCATGAAACATGGCTCTTTTACCGCAGCGTGCCTAATGCAAAAGGCAGGCTGAGCATGCCCAAAAGGGTGGAGAGTGTGACCAGGCCAGCCACAAAAGCGCCGTTGTAGCCCATGCGGGCGGCCAATACATAGCAGCTCGATGCGGTGGGCAAGGCTGCAAAGGCGAGTAGCACCGTGGTTTGTGTGGTGTCCAACTCGAACACATGTGCCAAGCACCAGGCCAACACTGGGGTGATGAGGTGGCGCACGGTCAGCAATGAGATGGCAAGGCTTTTCGCTTTCATCAAGTGCCCCATCTGCATGCCCGCGCCCGCAGCCATGAGGCCTAGCGCGAGGGATGCTGAGCCAATGCGCTGCAAGGTGGGCTCTGTCCAGCTTGGGATGTGTAAGCCAACGACGTTGGCGCTCAGCCCAAGGCCTGTGGCCAAGATCAAGGGGTTGCGGAGCAACTCGCGGACAAAGCTGCGTTGAGCTTGGCGGGCCATGGACCATACCGCCGCCACATTGAACAAGGGCACACACACACCAATCAACACCGCAATGAGCAGCAAGGCTTGGGGGCCTGCAATGCGTTCGGCCAAGGCCAGTGCGATGAACGAGTTGAAGCGAAATGCGACTTGGGCGCTGGCGGCATGTAAGCGCGTGTCCACATGCTTGCGCAACAGCGGCAGCTTAGGGATGGCATAGGACAAGCCAATGCTGCTGAGGCCTAGAACCAACCCCGCCATGATGAGGTGTGAGGCGGCTTGCAAATCCAAAGGCGTGCGTGCGATGGAGTGAAACAGCAAGACAGGGAAAAGAAAGAAGTACACCAAGCTCTCGACCTGCTCCCAAACGGTGCGGTTGAGTGCGGTGTATTTGCAAACCAAATAACCACAAAGAATGAGCGAAAAGTCGGGGAAGAGGAGTTGGGCGTAATTCACACAAGGAGAATACCGCACTTGAATCCTGGTCTGCGCGCAATGCGTTTAGGATACAAATACTGACCTTACCCCTGAAAAACGTACTCCTTAGCTGATAGGTAAAAATCAGTTTTAGGAGAGAGAAATGAGCGATTCGATACGACGGGCGCGGTACACACTGGAATTCAAGCTGGAGGCCGTCAGGCTGGTCAAAGGCGGCGG
>NZ_JAVKLW010000110.1:0-28144 GCF_031538885.1 Limnohabitans sp. | reverse complement strand
TTCTACAACCACCGCAGAATTCACTCTACATTGGGCTATGTCAGCCCGATGCAGTTTGAGAAAAGCTGGAACGCGGCACAGCTATTGAAGGCCGCATAATTGACCAGCTAAGAGGTACGTCCAACAGGGGCAGGTTCAGTCTGCTGCAAGTTCCGCAAGATCAGCTCTGCTAGCACTAAGCCATCTTGCTGAATGGCAGCCAGAGGTGCGTAGCCATAACCGATGACGAGGCCCCGCAGGTTTTTGCGTGTAATGGTGTAGCGTGAAAGGGCACGCACGGTCAAACCATATGTGTGGGCTAGTTGGGCGAGTGCGACGTCATCTACGTGGGGCGGTAGGTGGACGCACAAGTGCAGGCCTTGTTCAGCGCCGCTGATGCTGGCATGTCTGCCTAGGCATGGGGTTAGGGCTTGTAGTAAGGCTTGACGACGCTCTTCGTAATGTTGTCGGGCGTTGCGGATTGTGGTGTGGAAGTGTCCTAGTTCGATGAACTCAGCCATGGCTACTTGCTGGTGCATGAGCCCAGGGCGATGTAGGTCGTAATGAGCGCGTTTAAAAGCTTGTACCCAAGGCAATGGTACGACCAGATAGGCCATTTTGATGCCGGGGTAGAGGGCTTTGGAGAAGGTGCCCATGTAGAAGACGCGATCATGCACATCCAGCCCATGTAGGGATGACATAGCTTGTCCAGCGAATCTGAATTCGCTGTCGTAGTCGTCTTCTAGAACCCAGGCTTGCATGTCGTGGCAACGTTGTAGCAACGTGTGGCGACGCTCTAGTGAGAGGATGCCTCCGGTCGGATATTGGTGAGAGGGTGTGACGTAGATCATGCGTGCTGTTGGTGCATGTTCGGAGTGCGCGATGTTGAGTCCTTGTATGTCGGTGGGTATGCCATGCATGCACAAACCACTGGCGCGAAAAGTTTGTGCCGCACCCCAGTACAGAGGGTCTTCGACCCATACGGTGTCATCGGGGTCGGATAGCAAGGTCGCGCACAAGCTCAAGGATTGTTGGGTGCCTGTGGTGATGATGACTTGCTCGTCTTCTAGTGACATGTTGCGCGACATGCGCAGGTATTGGGCGATGGCGCGCTTGAGTGGCATGAAACCACCGGTGTCGTTGTAGTCCAGCATGTCGGCATAAGACAAGCGCCAGTGTTTGTTTTGTAGTCGTTGCCACAAGGTGAGTGGGAAGGGTGAGAAGTCGGGGAAGCCTTGGGTGAAAGGTTGTATTTCTAACTCATCGGCCATGGCTTGTTTGAGCAGGTGTGTCCCACGTTTTGAAATGGCTCGTGGTGTGTCGCTAGTGCTTGGGGCCGTTTTCTTTTTGCCTTTGAGGCGAACGTGTGCAGGCAGCTTGTAGCGCACGTAGGTTCCGCTGCCTTGGCGTGTTTCGAGAAAACCTTCTGCTTCGAGTTGTGACATGGCGCTCATCACCGTGTTGCGCGCCAAGCCTAGGTCTTGTGCCAGCGAACGGCTGGACGGCAGGCACTCGCCAGCACGTAAATTTTTTTCTTGGATCGCTTGTTTGAGCAGTAGATACAACTGCCGATTGAGAGTGAGTTCAGGTGGCTTTGGATTGGTGGCCCATGCCTGCATTTGTTTGGTAATGAAGTCTGTGAGCATTGTTTTCTGACTGTGCTAAGTGGTGCTATCGATAAAAATTAACTGGTACCTACGCATTATGTATTGAGGAAACAAAATACTATTAAATTAAAAATAAATAGTAGGAGACAAAACATGAATCCTTGGGTTTGGGTTACTCATGATCATCGTGAACTTGGACAGCCACCTGAGCCGTCCCCATTCACAGTGTTGGGCGATAAATATGCGTTGGCTGTTAAGCATTGCGCCTTGGCAGAGCCGTTTACGTTACCCACGGCTAGTCCAGAGCAGATCCCTGATTTGCTAGCTCATTGTGATGGTGTGTTGTTTACTGGTTCGCCGTCAAATGTGCATCCTTCGCACTATGGTCAAGAGGTGTTGCGTCCTGATCTGCCTCTGGACTCTCGACGCGATGAACTTGCTTTGCCTCTGATCCGTGCTTGTCTGGCGTTGGAGGTTCCAATCTTAGGTATTTGCCGAGGCTTTCAAGAGATGAATGTGGCATTGGGGGGCTCACTGCACCAGCAGGTTCATGAGCTAGTCGGCAAGATGGATCATCGCGAGTCTCCGATGCTGAGTTGTAGCGACCAATATGCACCGAGTCATGCGCTGCGAATTGTGGCTGGTAGCCCTTTGGCGCAATGGGCTGGTGGCGAGGAGGCTGTGGTGAATTCTCTGCATGGGCAAGGGATTGATCGGTTGGCCGATGGTTTGGAGGCGATGGCGTTTGCTCCTGATGGATTGGTCGAGGCGGTGCAAGTGCGCCAAGTGCGTAGTTTTGCTTTTGCCGTGCAATGGCACCCCGAGTGGCGCTGTCAAGAGCACCCTTTGTATCTCAATATTTTCAAGTCCTTTGGGCAAGCCTGTCGCGAACGTCAAGTGCAACGGTTGAGTCGCTTCAAGGGCCCGCCATCGCAGACGTTTGCCTGAGCGCTCAACGTTTCAATCTTTCTTTTTATTGTCTGGAAAAACTATGTCTTCTTCTATTACACCGTCAAACTTTAGCGAATTGGAAACTTGGTTGAACGAGCATCAGGTGACTGAAATTGAGTGTCTTGCACCGGATCTCACCGGTGTCGCCCGAGGCAAAATTTTGCCGCGCGCCAAATTTACCGAAGACCGTGGTATGCGTTTGCCCGAAGCTGTGGTTGCGATTGGAGTGACGGGGGAGTTTCCAAAGTCTGGTCCTTATTACGACGTGATTAATCCTAATGATCGCGATATGCATTTGTTGCCTGATCCTTCTACTGTGCGTATCGTCCCATGGGCTGTAGACCCTACTGCGCAGGTGATTCACGACTGTTTCGATCGTGATGGCAGGCTGATTCCGTTTGCGCCGCGCAGTGTGTTGCGTCGTGTTTGTGATTTGTATGAGTCGTTGGGTTTAGAGCCCGTCGTGGCGCCTGAACTGGAGTTTTATTTGGTGGCGCGCAACACCGACCCGAATACTTTGTTGACTCCACCTATTGGTCGCAGTGGTAGAGCCGAAACTTCTCGTCAGGCATACAGCATTGATGCCGTGAACGAGTTTGATCCTTTGTTTGAAGAGATCTACGATTTCTGCGAAAAGATGGGTCTGAATGTGGATACGCTGATCCACGAAGCTGGCGCTGGGCAAATGGAGATTAATTTCTTCCATGACCATCCACTGGGTTTGGCGGATGAGGTGTTCTTCTTTAAGCGCACCGTGCGCGAGGCAGCCATGCGGCACAACATGTATGCCACTTTCATGGCAAAGCCAATTGCAGGAGAGCCAGGCAGTGCGATGCATATCCATCAGAGTATTTTGGATAAGGCGACTGGTAAAAACATTTTTAGCAATGCCGATGGCTCCGCATCAGACCAGTTCTATCACTACATTGGCGGCCTCCAAAAGCATGTGCCGACGGCCATGGCGTTGGTGGCTCCATACGTCAACAGCTATCGTCGATTGGGGCGTCACATGGCTGCGCCAATCAATATCGAGTGGGGTTACGACAACCGCACGGTTGGGATTCGCTCTCCTATTTCAAGTCCTGAGGCGAGACGCGTTGAGAACCGTGTGATCGGTGCTGATGCGAACCCTTATGTGGCGCTGGCGATGAGTTTGGCGTGTGGCTATTTGGGGCTTAAAAATAAATTGAAGCCCAAGCCCGAGATGAAGGGGGATGGCTATTTGTCACCGTACGCATTGCCACGCAGCTTAGGTGAGGCCTTGGAGTGGTTGCGCCGTGATGATGACTTGCGTGAGGTGTTGGGCGACGAGTTCGTGACGGTTTACACCGAGATCAAGGAGGTGGAGTTTGAAGAGTTCATGGAGGTGATTTCCCCATGGGAGCGCGAGCATTTGTTGCTTCATGTCTGATAGATAGATTGACTAGGAGTAGCTGAAATGTCATTGACCCCCATCTTTAATCCTGCTGTGGTGCAACAACGCCAAGTTGATACCCGCAGCATTCAAGCGCTTGATAGCGCGCATTACCTTCATCCTTTTACAGATAGCCAAGCGTTGGCTCAACGCGGCGCACGCGTGATCACGCGTGGTGAGGGTGTCTATATTTGGGATTCTGAGGGTAAGAAAATTTTGGACGCCATGAGTGGTTTGTGGTGCGTCAATATCGGCTATGGTCGACAAGAGTTAGCTCAGGCTGCGTATTTGCAGATGATGGAGCTGCCCTACTACAACAGTTTCTTTAACACCACCAATGTGCCTGCGGTTAAGTTGGCGACAAAGTTGTGTGCGCTGGCTCCCAAAGTGGGGGATCGTGAATTTACGCACGTGTTCTTTTCCAGCTCAGGTTCAGAGAGTAACGACACCAATATCCGCATGGTGCGCCACTATTGGTCTAGCTTAGGACAGCCGCAGCGCAAGGTCATCATCGGTCGCAAGAACGGCTATCACGGCTCTACGATTGGTGGCGCTTCATTGGGCGGTATGCAGGGTATGCATGAGCAAGGTGATTTGCCGATTCCAGGGATCGTTCACATTGACCAGCCTTACTACTTGGAAAATGCTTTGCTAGGTGAAACCGAGCATGATTTTGGTGTGCGTATGGCGCGCCAGTTAGAGGCCAAGATTGTGGAGGTCGGGGCTGACAAAGTGGCCGCTTTCATTGGTGAACCGATTCAAGGCGCGGGGGGCGTGATTATTCCGCCAGCCAGTTATTGGCCAGAGATTCAACGTATCGTGGATCAGTACGGTATTTTGCTGATCAGCGATGAGGTGATTTGCGCTTTTGGCCGCTTGGGTGCTTGGTTTGCTTATGAGCAAATGGGCTACAAGCCTGATTTGGTGACTTTTGCTAAAGGCGTGACCAGTGGTTATATGCCGCTAGGTGGTGTGATGGTGGGCAACCGCGTTTCCAAGGTGTTGATTGAACGCGGTGGTGAGTTCAATCACGGTTATACCTACAGTGGTCATCCTGCTGCATGTCAAGTTGCCCTAGCTAATTTGGAATGGATGGAGCGTGAACGCATTGTGGAACGCGTTCGCGATGATACAGGCCCTTATCTTGCCGAGCGTTTTGCGCAGCTTCTACAGCACCCACTGGTTGGTGATGCGCGTACTTGCGGCATGACGGCTGGCTTAGTGCTCATGAAGGACAAGACCGCACGCCAGATGTTCCCACCAGAATTGGCGGTTGGCATGGCTTGTCGTGCCCACTGTTTTGGTAATGGGCTGATCATGCGCGCCGTTGGAGATCGCATGATTATTGCCCCGCCACTTGTGATGACACGTGCCGACATTGACGAAATGATGACGCTCATTGTTCGATGCTTGGATCTCACGCTGGCTCAAGCTCAAGCTGAGGGCTGGTGCTGAGCGATGTTTGCAATGTTTTTTCTCAACTTCTTCACTGCTTTATTCAACTAGGAGATATCCATGACTAGTCACCCCCGTTTTGGAAATGTGCGTCGTTCCTTCGACTCTTGGTCTTTTTGGTTTTTCAGTTTTTTGCTGAGTTTGGCGTTGAGTATGAACGCCAGGGCCCAGGGCCAGCTCAATATGTACAACTGGTCTGACTACATTGGTGAGAACACTGTCAGCAACTTTGATAAAGAGTTTGGCGTCAAGATGCGCTACGACAACTTTGACTCGAACGAGGTCGTTCATGCCAAGCTGGTTGCTGGCAAAACTGGCTATGACATTGTGGTGCCTTCTTCTAACTGGGCTGCACTTCAAGCGCGTGGTGGTTTGTTAACCAAGATCGATAAAAGCAAAATTCCGAACTACAAAAATTTGGACCCTGCGGTGATGGAGCAATTGGCCAAACTCGACCCTGGCAATGAGTATTTGATCCCTTGGTTCTGGGGCTACACAACTGTGGGTATCAACGTTGAGAAGGTTAAGAAGGCGTTGGGTGATTTGCCTATGCCAGATGATGCTTGGGCCTTGATTTTTGATCCGAAGTACGTCTCTCGCCTGCGCTCATGTGGCGTATCTTTTCTGGATGCGGGTCCAGACATTATGGAGGCGATGCTTGTTTATATGGGCATTCCTGTTGCTACCAACAATTCGGCCGACTTCCAACGCGCGTGGACTGAGTTGCAAAAAATTCGCAGCAGCGTGACTTTGTTTTCTTCATCGGGTTACATCAACGACTTAGCATCCGGTTCGCTGTGTGTCGCGTTAGGTTGGTCAAGTGATATGAACATTGCTCGTTCGCGCGCATTGGAAGCTAAAAACGGCAGCACGATTCAAGTGCTTGTACCCAAGAAAGGTGCGGTCTTGTTCTACGACACGATGGTCATTCCTAATGACGCCAGCAACATTGATAACGCCTATAAGTTCATCAACTACCGTTTGCGTCCCGAAGTGGCTGCTGGCGACAGCAATAAGGTGCAATACCCCAGCCCAGTGCTAGGTGCTGAACGCACGATCAAACCTGAAATTGTGAGCAATAAAACCATCTATCTGAGCAAGGAAGATGCGGCTCGCATGCATGCCCCCCGCATGTACAACAACGACCAAAGACGCATGGTCACACGCAGTTACACCAATTTCAAAACAGGGATGTAAATGCATGCTCAGTTGGTCTGCAAGACCTGCTGACCGTGGTCCGTTCGACGCTGCATTTCAAGGATTTTTTAATGACCGCTGCACTTGGTTCAGGATCTTTCCTGCACATAGAAAAACTCTCCAAGCATTTTGATGAGGCCAAGGCTGTTGACCAGGTGACGCTGGATATTCAACAGGGTGAAATCTTTGCGCTGCTCGGAGGCTCTGGCTGTGGCAAGTCCACCTTGCTTCGCATGTTGGCCGGTTTTGAGCGCCCCACCAGTGGTGCCATTTATTTGGCTGGTGAGGCGATTGACGAGTTGCCGCCCTATGAACGTCCTATCAACATGATGTTCCAGTCGTATGCGCTGTTTCCTCATTTGACGGTGGCGCAGAACATTGCATTCGGTTTAGAGCGTGATGGTTTACCTAAAAGTGAGGTGCGAGCGCGTGTGCAAGAGATGCTGGCCTTGGTGCAGTTAAAAGCGTTTGCTCAACGCAAACCGCATCAACTTTCTGGCGGGCAGCAGCAACGCGTTGCGTTGGCGCGTAGCTTGGCCAAGCGTCCTCGCTTGCTGTTGTTAGACGAGCCATTGGGTGCGTTAGACAAAAAATTACGTGAGCAAACGCAAATTGAGTTGGTCAATATCCTCAAGAAGGTCGGGGTGACCTGTGTGATGGTGACCCACGACCAAGAGGAGGCGATGGCGATGGCAGATCGCATTGCTGTCATGCGAGATGGTCGCATTTTGCAATTGGGTGCGCCCATGGATATTTATGAGACGCCGAATAGCCGTTTCGTGGCGGAGTTCATTGGCAATGTGAATTTATTTTCTGGCCCCCTGGTTGTCGATAAGCCTGACCATGTTGTGATTGAGAGCCCGCAGTGCAAGCACTACGTCAGTCACGGTATTACGGGGACTTTTGGCATGAAGGTTGCCGTGGCATTGCGGCCTGAAAAAATTTGTCTCAGTTTGACAGAGCCCAAGCTCGAAGAGCGTGAACTGCCTCAAGAAATGGGTCATAACCAAGTTCAAGGGGTGATTACAGGTTTGGCTTACTTCGGTAGTTTTTCGACTTATCACGTGCGTGTGGATCAGGAGATGACACTGAAAGTCACGCTGTCCAATGCCGCCCGCCATGAGGAACGGTGCTTGAGTGTGGGGGATGCCATTTGGGCTTGGTGGGATGGTAGCGATGTGGTGGTGTTAACACAGTGACAACGGAGAGCACTATGACGCAAGAACCTCTCTTATCCCGCATATCGGGCCAGCCTTGGGGCCGGTGGAGCTTGATCGGCACACCTTATGTTTGGCTGTCCTTGTTCATTCTTTTGCCGTTTCTGATTGTGTGCAAGATCAGCGTGTCCGAGCTGTCTGATACGGGTATTGGTTTTCTCAATATGTTCAGTACGCAAGACGGAGTTGTCCAGTTGCGGCTTAAGTTCTCTAACTATGTTTTTTTGCTGAGCGACTCGCTGTACCTCAAAACTTATTTGTCTTCGCTCGGTTATGCGATCGTGACAACGGTGATTTGTTTGTTCCTTGGTTATCCCTTTGCTTATTTTTTGGCTCGAGCACCCATCACGTTGCGACCTGTTTTGATGATGTTGGTGATGTTGCCGTTTTGGACTTCTTTTTTGTTGCGTATTTACGCTTGGAAAGGTCTGTTGGACACCAATGGATTGATAAATCAGTTGTTGCTTGTCATGGGCGTGGTTTCGCAACCTTTGCACATGATGCATACCCCGTTTTCGCTGCTGGTGGGAATGGTGTATGTGTATCTGCCATTCATGGTGTTGCCGCTGTATGCCAATTTGGTCAAGATGGATTTGCGTTTGTTAGAGGCCGCGACCGATTTAGGCGCTAAACCTTGGACAGCCTTTTGGCGCATCACGGTTCCGTTGTCGCGTAATGGCATTCTTGCGGGTGCGATGTTGGTTTTTATTCCCTGTGTCGGCGAGTATGTGATTCCAGCAATGCTAGGGGGGCCAGATACCCTCAATATCGGACGTGTGTTGTGGGACGAATTTTTTAGCAACAACGATTGGGCTATGGCGTCAGCCGTTGCAGTTGTGATGATCGTTTTGATCTTAGGTCCTATGGCTTGGTTTAACAGAATTCAAGCCGCAGAGAACGCAGGGGGCCGCCTATGAAACCGACACGCTGGGGCAAACGATTGAGTTTGGGTTGGATGTTTGGCATCTATTTCTTTCTCTATCTACCGATTGCTACGCTGATTGTTTATTCGTTCAACGATTCCAAAATGGTCACGCTTTGGGGGGGATTTACCTTCCATTGGTATAGCGATTTGATGCAAGACCAAGACATCGTTGACGCGTTTAAGTTGTCTTTGCAGGTTGCATTGATCAGCGCCACATTGGCCGTGGTGCTTGGCACATTGGCCGCGTTGACTTTGGTGCGCTACAAGCGATTCCGAGGCCGTGCCATGTTCTCATCCATGGTGAATGCACCGATGGTGATGCCAGAAGTGATTGTGGGACTGTCGTTGTTGCTGATGCTGGTGGCTATCCAGTTAGAGCGAGGTATGTTGACGATCATCATTGGGCACACCTTGCTGGGCATGTCGTATGCCACCGTTGTGGTGCAGTCACGGTTGTTGGAAGTGGATAAGTCACTCGAAGAGGCGGCGCTTGATTTGGGTGCCAAACCGGTTCAGGTCTTTCGCTTGGTGACTTTGCCGATGATCGCTCAGGCGTTGATGTCCGCTTGGTTGTTGACGTTCACGATTTCGCTCGACGATGTTGTGATTTCGGCTTTCCTGTCAGGGCCTGGCAGCAACACCTTGCCGATTGTGATTTTCTCCCGTGCCAAGTTGGGGCTGAACCCAACGGTCAATGTCGTGGCCACGCTAACGGTCTTGGTGGTTGGCATTGCTTTGCTGATAGGGAGCCTTTGGATGGCCCGCCAAGAGCGTCAGCGCGCACGTGACATGGCATTGGCCTGGAAGCAGGAATCACCCAGCAAATCCGCTTGATTTTTTATATTCACCACAAAGGAGCGTTTCATGAAACTGAACCAGAAGACCTCGTTGGCCCTTGCTGTTTGCGCCTTCATTGGGCTGCATGGCACGGCGCATGCGCAAAGCAATAGCGACTTGCTCAAAGAGTTGCAGAGTATCAAAGACAGGATGATGCAATTGGAGAAGCAGTTGCCATCGCAAAAACCTGCTGCAATCGATCCCGATGAGTTCAACCGCATTCGTGCCAAGGTGGAAGCCGCCGAGGACAATACTGAGTCGCTGGGTTTCAAAGGTCTTCGCATCAGCGGCATGATTGACCCAACCTATGTGTATAACAAGCGTCAGGACACCTCGGGGTTTGTATTCTTAGGTAATTTGGAAAGCGAGAACACTCGCCCAACTGAAAATTCTCCAGCCTCTAGTAGCTATTCTTATGACAACTCTTATTTTGGAGTGGCCGTTCTGGACCTGCAAAAAGAAACCGATGCAGGTCAGAAGTGGCGCTTGACGCTGGCGCCACACAAGTCGGCTAGTTCGGGTTACAACACTGGGACGATCGTGCACGAGGCTTCGGTGTCTTTGCCCATTGATGGGCCCAGTACACGCGTTTTCGCTGGGCAGCTTCCAGACTGGACGGGGTATGAATACTATTGGTCCAACTTGCAACCTTTGATCAGCCACAATTTGTTGTTCGACTTCACCATTCCCAGCTACTACAGCGGCGCTGGCATGGAGTTCACGCGTGATAAATGGGTTAGCAAATTTTTGATCGGCAATATCAATGCCACGCGCCAAGCACCAAGTTCCAAACCAGGGCTGACTTACCGCGCTGACTACGCCAAAGGCGAGTACAGCGGTTTTGGTTTGGCGGGTACGCACACGTTTGACAACGGGACAAAAGTCAATTTGTTTGAAATGGATGGCTACTTCATTCGTGGCGATTGGACGATGCAAGGTCAAATCGGCGTGGGTACGGCAGAAGGATTAGCGAGCAATCTGGATGATGCGGGCAATGCGATGAAAGCCAGTTGGACTGGGGTGTCTGGCCTTTTGGGCTACAAAATTACCCCAAGGTTGCAGTTGACAGGACGTGCCGACTACATCCGCAACCACAAGAATGGCGGTGGGGTGTTTGGTTCTGTTGGTTCGCGGAATAACGACATTTATACGCCTGACCAACGCAACGGTTTTGGTCTGCCGATGTTGGCCGATGGCAGTGGCACTGATGGACAGAGTGGCGTGAACCGCTACGCTTTGTCAATTGGCACGAGTTACCTGATCAGCGCGAACCATACACCTGGTAGCGGCTTGTGGACGACGGGCACGTGGTTCAAGACCGAGTTGCGCTACGACGGTGCCAGCGGGCGTGTGTTTTATGACGCGCGTGATGCCTCATACAAGAAGAACAACCTCATGTTCAGTTCGTCTCTCGTTTTTGCATTCTGATGCTTAACCCCAGCAGATCCGTGGTGTTGACCTGCGGATTTGCTGGGGAGTTTTTAGACTTCTACTTTTAATTCCCATGACACAAATTGCAGCCACTTCTGAGATGGCCTTCGATGGTCGCGCCTTCATCAACGCGCAACGCTGCTGGGCCCAATCTGGCGCACGATTTGACAACATCTCACCAGTCGATGGCCGAGTGCTGTGCGAGGTCGCTCGTTGTGATGGCATTGATATTGATCTGGCGGTACAGGCGGCGCGTCAAGCGTTTGTTGACAAACGCTGGCGTGGTTTAGCTCCTGCATCACGCAAACGTGTGTTGATTCGTTTTGCCGAGTTGATCGTGGCGCATGGTGACGAGCTGGCCCGTCTAGAGACCTTGGATATGGGCAAACCGATCAGTTATGCGCGTAGCGTAGACGTCAACAGTGCTGCCAATTGCATCCGCTGGTATGGCGAGGCTGTTGACAAGGTGTACGACGAAATTGCACCTACACCTGAGCAGGCGCTGGCGCTCATCACCCGTGAGCCGATGGGGGTGATTGGCGTGATCGTTCCGTGGAACTACCCCATGATCATGGCCGCTTGGAAAATTGCGCCAGCGTTGGCCTGTGGCAATTCGGTGGTGCTCAAGCCGAGTGAAAAGTCACCATTGACGGCACTGCGTTTGGCCGAACTTGCCGTGCAAGCGGGTGTACCCCCTGGTGTTTTCAATGTGGTGCCAGGCTTGGGTGCTGAGGCTGGTAGCCCACTGGCCTTGCATATGGACGTGGATGGCATCGGCTTTACGGGTTCAACCCGTGTGGGCAAGCAAATTCACATCATGGCTGGGCAAAGCAATCTCAAGCGCACCTGGACAGAGTTGGGTGGCAAGTCCCCCTTTATCGTGATGGATGATTGCCCTGATTTGGATCGGGCGGTGCAAACTGCGGTGGGTAGTATTTTCTTTAATCAAGGTGAAAGCTGTAACGCGCCTTCACGCTTGTTGGTACATCGCAAGATTAAGGATGACTTTTTAGAGCGTGCGTTGCAACTTATACCGAAGTACCAACCTGGCGACCCCTTGCACAAAGATACGGTGATGGGTGCTCTGGTAGATCGCGCGCAAATGGAGACGGTGTTGAGTTACATCGACAAGGGCTGTCAAGATGGTGCTCGATTGATCGCTGGCGGTGCGGCAACGCGTGTGGAGACGGGTGGTTTTTATGTGCAACCGACGATTTTTGACGGTGTACACAACGACATGACCATTGCCCGTGAGGAAATTTTTGGCCCAGTGTTGAGTGTGATTGAATTTGATGATGTACATGAGGCAGTACGCCTTGCCAATGACAATATTTACGGCTTGCAGGCTTCGGTCTGGACGCGTGACATCAACTGCGCACATGGGGTTGCCCGTGCGCTGCGCGCTGGCACCGTGCATGTGAATCAGTACGACGAAGATGACATCACCGTTCCCTTTGGCGGCTACAAACAAAGCGGTGTAGGTCGCGACAAGTCGTTGCACGCTTTTGACAAGTACACCGAACTGAAAACCACTTGGATTCGTATCGACAGTCCGATCTAACAGAGAAAAAGAAGGAAAACAACATGCTCACTCCAACGAAAACAAATGCCAGTCTGATGGCTCGCCGACGTGCGGCTTTGCCATCTGGTTTAGGGCAAGGCTTTGAGATTTTTATTGAGCGCGCCCTAGGCGCCGAGATTTGGGACGTGCAAGGCCAGCGCTATATTGATTTTGCGGGGGGTATCGCGGTGATGAACACTGGCCATAGTCACCCCGCTTTGCTTGCCGCGATGCAACGTCAAATGGAGCGTCATACGCACACCTGCTTTCAGGTGTTGGCTTATGAGTCGTATGTGGAGTTGGCCGAAAAATTGATCGCCAAAATGCCAGGCGACTTCTATAAGAAATGTTTTTTCATGTCGACAGGGGCAGAGGCCGTAGAGAACGCGATCAAGGTCGCACGTGCGTACACCAAGCGTGCAGGGGTAATTGCTTTCGGTGGTGGCTTTCACGGTCGTACCTTGATGGGCATGGCCCTGACGGGCAAAGTGGTGCCTTATAAAGCTGGGTTTGGGCCTTTCCCTGCCGAGATTTACCATGCCCGCTACCCCAATCAACTACATGGTGTCAGTGTGCAAGATGCGCTTGATTCGATACAAGCCATTTTCAAAAACGATATTGAACCGGCCCGCGTGGCCGCCATCATTCTTGAGCCAGTGCAGGGTGAAGGGGGCTTTTATGTGGCCCCGCCAGAATTCGCACAAGCTTTGCGCAAACTCTGTGATGAACACGGCATTGTTCTGATTGCTGACGAGGTGCAAACGGGGGCGGGCCGCACGGGTACTTGGTTGGCCTGCGAGCAATGGGGCGTGTCGCCCGATGTGATCACCATGGCCAAGTCGGTGGCGGGTGGTATGCCGTTGTCGGCCATCATTGGTCGCGCAGAGATCATGGATGCCCCTGCTCTGGGTGGCCTCGGCGGCACCTACGCGGGCAACCCGATGGCCTGCGCCAGCGCACTGGCTGTGCTCGATGTATTTGAGCAAGAGAAGCTGTTAGTGCGCTCTCAAGCGATAGGACAGCGTATGCGGGCGTACTTGCAGGGACTACAGCAAAAACTTCCTGGTTGCATTGCTGATGTGCGTGGATTAGGTGCAATGGTCGCCTTGGAGTTGTGTAAACACAGCGATCCGCATCAGCCTGATGCAGACTTGACCAAACGGCTTGCGACTGAAGCTCAAAAGCGAGGCCTCATCATCCTCACCTGTGGTGTGTATGCGAATGTGGTGCGTATTCTTGTACCGCTGGTGGTGAGCGATGCTGTGCTGGACGAGGGGCTAACTATATTGGCCGAGGCATTACATGCCGCAGTGGCTGCCTAGTCTTGGAGATACAGCATGAATACCAAAACCTCTCCTCTCGCACAACTGAATGACCTTGGCTTGTTCAAAACCGATGCCCTCATCAATGGCCAGTGGGTATCGGGCAGTCAGCGATTTGCCGTGACAGACCCTGCCACGGGGGGGCACTTAGCGGATGTGGCTAATTTAGGCGCAACGGATGCTGAAGCAGCGATTGCCGCAGCCAATGCGGCATGGCCTGCTTGGCGTGCCAAAACCGCCAAAGAACGCAGCATTATTTTGCGTAAGTGGTTCGAACTACTGATGGCCAATACGGAAGATTTGGCGCGTTTGATGACCGCCGAGAACGGTAAGCCTTTGGCAGAGTCACGCTGCGAGGTTGCTTATGGCGCGAGTTTTGTGGAGTGGTTTGCTGAAGAGGCAAAACGTATCAACGGCGAAACCTTGCCTCAGTTTGACAACAGCAGGCGCTTGTTGGTGCTGCGCCAGTCAATTGGTGTGTGTGCGGCGATCACGCCTTGGAACTTCCCGCTGGCCATGATTACCCGCAAGGTTGCGCCAGCGCTTGCAGCGGGTTGCCCTGTCATCATCAAACCAGCTGAACAAACGCCATTGACGGCACTTGCTGCCGCAGAGTTGGCGATGCGAGCAGGCATCCCACCTGGTGTATTGAACATCGTCACAGCCGATGGCGCACAAAGTATCTCGATTGGCAAGGTGTTCTGCGCGAGTGATGTGGTGCGTCATATCAGCTTCACGGGCTCTACCGAAGTGGGTCGTATATTGATGGCGCAGTCAGCGCCGACCATCAAAAAACTCTCACTTGAGCTAGGTGGTAATGCCCCGTTTCTTGTGTTTGATGATGCTGATATCGACAGCGCCGTGGAAGGCGCCTTTGCCAGCAAATACCGTAATGCAGGGCAAACCTGCGTGTGTACCAATCGCTTTTATGTGCAGGAGTCGGTCTACGAGGAGTTTGCGACCAAGTTCGCAGCCAAAGTCAAAACAGCGAAGGTCGGTAATGGCTTTGATGATGGCGTCAACCAAGGGCCTTTGATTGAGCCATCGGCCGTTGCCAAGGTTGAGCACCATGTGCAAGACGCCATTGCCAAAGGTGGCCGTGTGCTGATGGGGGGCAAGCGTTTGCAAGGTCAGTTTTTTGAGCCTACGGTGGTGGCTGATGCCAATGCTGACATGGTTTGCGCCCGCGAGGAAACCTTTGGCCCCTTTGCCCCTATCTTCAAATTCAAGACAGAGCAAGACGCCATCTTCGCTGCGAACAACACGGAGTTTGGTTTGGCTAGTTACTTCTATACCCGCGATGTAGGGCGCATCTTTCGCGTGAGCGAAGCCCTAGAGTACGGGATGGTCGGTATTAATGTGGGCCTCTTGGCGACTGAACATGTGCCCTTCGGTGGAATCAAACAATCAGGTTTTGGTCGTGAGGGATCACACCACGGTATCGATGACTATGTTGAGATTAAGTACCTTTGCGTTGGGGATATTTTGAAATAACGGTTGATTGGTTTGATGATGCGCTTCGCGCGCGTGCGAAGCGTGTTTAAATATTAGTTATAATCATAAGCTTTTCCCTTGCTGCCACGCGTCAGACGCCGCGGGCAGCTTCATATCCACAAGGAGTGTCCATGCGTCATTACGAAATCATTTTGTTGATCCACCCGGATCAAAGCGAACAAGTTCCAGCCATGCTGGAGCGTTACAAAGGCATGATCACCGCTGGTGGTGGTGCCATTCATCGTACGGAAGACTGGGGTCGCCGCCAGTTGGCCTACATGATCAATAAGCTCGCTAAAGCTCACTACATTTGCTTGAACATCGAAGCTAGCCAAGCAGTGATGTCTGAACTCGAACACGCGTTCAAGTTCAACGATGCTGTGTTGCGTCACATGACGGTCTTGCGTAAGAAGGCTGATACAGCACCTTCGATCATGATGAAGACCGTCGAGCGCGAAGAGGCTCGCAAGAGCCAGCAAGCCGAGTTCGCAGCTTAATTGCTGTCGACCGATAAGGTTTGAACCACGTTGTTTTGAATGCTTGTGTTGTGGAGGCTTCGGCCCTGCGATACACCCCAGCCGGTTTGCCTGCGATTGATTTGAGTCTCGAACACGAGTCTGAAATTCAAGAAGCAGGGCAAAAACGACAAGTCAAAGCAACCGTCAAAACAGTCGCCTTGGGATCATTGGCTGAGCGTTTAGCGCAGCTTCCCCTCGGTAGCCCTTGGCTGTTCAGCGGCTTTTTAGCCTCACCTCGTCAGAGCAAAAACGTCGTTTTTCACATTCAAGATTTTCAGCAAATTTCATAGGAGGCCCAGATCATGGCCACATTCAAGAAATTCAACAAAGACAAGCGCCCAAAGCGCAACACGCAATCATTGCTTTTCAAGCGCAAGCGCTTCTGCCGCTTCACCGTCACAGGCGTTGAAGAGATCGACTACAAAGACGTCGACACCTTGCGTGACTTCATTGCTGAAAACGGCAAGATCATCCCCGCACGCCTGACAGGCACACGCGCTATTTATCAACGTCAGCTGAACACTGCCATCAAGCGCGCCCGCTTCTTGGCTTTGGTGCCATACAGCGACCAGCACAAGATCTAAGGAGACCGACCATGCAAATTATTCTGCTCGACAAGGTCGTGAACCTCGGCAACCTCGGCGAAATCGTCCGTGTGAAAGACGGTTACGCCCGTAACTTTTTGATCCCTTCAGGTCGCGCACGTCGCGCCACTGAAACTGCGATCAAAGAATTCGAAGTGCGCCGCGCTGAACTCGAAAAGGCTGCTGCTGAGAAGCTCGCTGCTGCACAAGCTCAAGGTGAGAAGTTGACTGGTAAAGCCGTCAAGATCAGCCAAAAAGCGGGTGTGGATGGTCGTTTGTTCGGCTCTGTGACCAACCACGACATCGCAGAAGCGTTGACGAAGGAAGGCTTCCCAGTTGCTAAGGCACAAATTCGCATGCCTCACGGGCCTATCAAGGTTGTGGGTGACACCACTGTGGGCGTGGCTTTGCACACGGACGTGATCGTTGACATCACGGTTTCTGTATATGGCGAAACGGCTTAAGTTTCTGCGCATCGCAAAAGCCGCTCTTCGGAGCGGCTTTTTTTTATTTGTTCTTTGTATTTCCCCAGCTAACCCACCTGTTATCCACAGGGTTATCCCGAGCGTTGGATGTCTCTGCGCTTAGGATGTGTGTTTTACAGGATCATTATGTCTGCCGCATCGCCCAGCTTTGATGAAAGCTTTTCTCACGACCAGCAAATTGCACAACTTCGCATTCCGCCGCACTCCATTGAGGCGGAGTCCAGCGTGTTGGGGGGCTTGTTGTTGGACAATGGGGCATGGGACCGTGTCGGTGATTTGCTGGTGGATAGCGACTTCTACCGGTACGAGCACAAACAAGTCTACGCTGCCATCGGCACTTTGGTGAATGCCAGCCGTCCGGCTGACGTGATCACGGTTTACGAATACTTGCAGACCCTCGGCAAGGCCGAAGAAGTCGGTGGCTTGGGCTATCTCAACGCCTTGGCGCAATACGTGCCCAGCGCCAGCAATATTCGTCGCTATGCCGAGATCGTGCGCGAGCGCTCGATTCTGCGTAAGCTGGTGACGGCCAGTGATGAGATTGCCACCAATGCCTTCAACACACAGGGCAGGGCTGTGGCGCAAATCTTGGATGAGGCCGAGCAAAAAATCTTCAACATTGGCGAAGAAGGCTCGCGCATGAAGCAGGGCTTTCAAGCCATGCCGCAGTTGGTGGTGGAGCTGCTTGACCGTGTGCAAGAAATGGCCGACAACCAAAATGACATCACGGGTGTGCCTACAGGTTTCGTCGACTTTGACCGCATGACCTCTGGCTTGCAGCCCGGCGATTTGATTGTGTTGGCCGCACGTCCCTCCATGGGTAAAACGGCGTTGGCCATCAATATTGCAGAGCACGTGGCTTTGAATGAAGGTTTGCCAGTGGCTGTGTTCTCGATGGAGATGGGCGCTTCGCAGCTGGCTGTGCGTATCGTGGGCTCGATTGGACGCGTGGACCAAGGTCATTTACGTACAGGCAAGTTGAGCGATGACGAATGGCCACGCTTGACCGAAGCCATTGAAAAGCTACGCAATGTGTCGCTGCACATCGACGAAACGCCAGGTTTGACTCCGAGTGAGCTGCGTGCGAACGCACGCCGTTTGTCCCGGCAATGCGGCAAGCTAGGCCTTATCGTGGTCGACTATTTGCAATTGATGAGCGGCTCTAGCAGCAGCGGCGGAGATAACCGCGCCACAGAGATTGGTGAAATTTCTCGCGGCTTGAAGATGCTCGCCAAAGAGCTGCAATGCCCCGTGATTGCCTTGTCTCAGCTGAACCGAAGTGTGGAGCAGCGCACCGATAAACGGCCCATGATGAGCGACTTGCGTGAGTCTGGTGCCATTGAGCAGGATGCGGACGTGATCATGTTCATTTACCGCGACGATTACTACAACAAAGAGTCCAAAGATCCCGGTGTGGCCGAGGTCATCATTGGTAAACAACGCAATGGCCCCACGGGTACTGTCAAGTTGGCTTTCTTGAAGCCACTCACCAAGTTCGAAAGCTTGGCCAGTGGGTACAACAGTGGTGACTATTAAATCTTAAAGCACTTCACTGGCAAAGTCAGCGAGTCGCGAGCGCTCGCCACGGGCTAGAGTGATGTGCGCCCCGTGTGGCCAGCCTTTGAAGCGGTCTACCGCATACGTCAAGCCCGATGAGCCTTCTGTGAGGTAGGGCGTGTCAATCTGTGCCAAGTTGCCCATGCAAACAATTTTGGTGCCAGGGCCTGCGCGTGTGATGAGCGTTTTCATTTGCTTGGGCGTCAAGTTCTGTGCTTCATCGATGATGAGGTATTTGTTCAAGAAGGTGCGCCCGCGCATGAAATTCAAGCTCTTGATTTTGATGCGGCTGCGAATCAAATCGTTGGTGGCGGCACGCCCCCATTCGTCTGCGTTGGTTTCTGTTTTTGCCAGCACTTCAAGGTTATCGTCCAAAGCGCCCATCCAAGGGCCCATTTTTTCCTCCTCCGTGCCAGGCAAGAAGCCAATGTCATCGCCCACGCTAACGGTGGCGCGGGTCATGATGATTTCGGTGTAACGGCGGTCATCCAGTACCTGAGTTAGGCCAGCGGCCAAAGCCATGAGTGTTTTGCCTGTACCTGCTGTGCCAGTAAGGGTGACGAAGTCAATTTCAGGGTCAGTGAGTAAGTTCATTGCGAAGTTTTGTTCGCGGTTACGGGTGCTCACACCCCAGACGGCATTTTTAAGATGGGTGAAATCTTTCAGTGTTTTCAGCACCACCGTTTTGCCACGAATTTCGGTCACACGGGCATATAGGCTGGGCTCACCAGCGGACTCGTAATACACAAACTGGTTGATGTGCAGGTCGGGCACCAGTGGGCCGCTTAACCGATAAAAGGTGCTGCTGCCGCTTTGCCAGCTTTCGACGGACTTGGCATGTTTGAACCAAAAGTCTTCGGGCAGAGCCAACGCGCCTGAGTAGAGCAGATCGCCGTCTTCCAATGTTTTGTCGTTCTGGTAGTCCTCTGCGGCCAAGCCTAAGGCTCGCGCTTTGACCCGCATATTGATGTCCTTGGACACCAACACCACTTCGCGTTGTGCATATTTGACGCGCAAGGCCTCGACGACGCCCAGGATTTGATTGTCAGCCTTGCCTTGGGGCAAGCTAGATGGAAGCGTGAAATCAAGAGGCTCGGTTTGGAAGAATAAACGACCGTCCACCTCTCTATGACCTGTGCCATCGAGTTTGATACCCGTCAGAATGTCGGCGTTGTGAGAGGCGACCAAAGCGTCGAGAGAGCGGCTGGTTTGGCGCGCATTACGCGCCACTTCGGTCATGCCTTTTTTGTGACTGTCTAGCTCTTCGAGCACGATCATGGGCAGGAACACATCATGTTCTTCGAAACGGAACAAGCACATGGGGTCGTGCATTAACACATTGGTGTCGAGCACAAACAACTTGGCCGGACCCGTGTGCTTGAATTTCTTGGGGGTTGCTGTGCGAGCGGGTGTCGCTTTGCGTTCGCCTTTATAGGCTGGCATCTCCTCGTGTGGTTCCTGCTTCACTGTTGGTGATATTTCCTGCGCTTTGGCTGGTGCAGCATGTTCGTGTGCGATTCGCTCTTCATGGCGCGGCGCTGGCTTGCGTGTGCTGCGCGATTTTGCGGGGGCCGCATCTAATTTCTCTGTGTTTAACAACGCGGCGCGTTTGGCAGGGGCAGGGGGCAGCGGCATAGATGAAATTTAAAAAGTTGAAACGCAAAAAGTAGATGTAAACAGCGAAAAAGCCGCCTGGAGGCCAAGGCGGCTTGTGGTGTGAAACGTGTTCGCTTCTGTCAATGTCATGAAGCCACTATAACCGAGCTCTATGACATGGGAGGTGACCTGTTTCAGGTAGACGCCTTCTTCAAAGCCTTCACGGCTTTGAGTACATCGTCCACATGCCCCAGCACTTTGAGGCCACGCCACTCTTCTTTTAGCAAGCCATCGGCACCAATCAAAAAGGTGCTGCGCTCAATCCCTTTGACTTTTTTGCCATACATGATCTTGTTTTTGACAACACCAAACATGTGACACATTTTTTCTTCTGTGTCGGCAATCAGTTCAAACGGTAATTCAAGTTTGTTTTTGAACTCATCATGCGATTTCATGTTGTCGCGCGACACGCCAAATACCAAAGCACCGGTTTTGACGAAATCTTTGTACTTGTCGCGGAACTGCATCGCTTCGGTTGTGCAACCAGGCGTGTTGTCCTTGGGATAGAAGTACAAGACCATCATTTGGCCTGTGTGCGAGTTGTTGGTAACCTTGATGCCGCTTGTTGCATTGGCTTCAAATTCGGGGAGGGGTTTGTTGACAACAATTGCCATAGCGCTCAATCAGGTGTGACAGTTCAAACGGCCGGATGAAGGAGGCGACTGTCGAGACAGCCCCCTTCCAGCAACCCATTATTTTAACTTAGAAGTATGCGGTCAATCCATGACATCGTGTCATTTAGCCAGCACCAGTTCTTAATACTTACTCGCAGATGTTTCGATGATGAGTGCCGCCGCCACTTTACGGCCTTCTCCCGCCAAGATGTTGTAGGTACGGCAAGCTGCTTGTGTGTCCATGGTTTCTAGCCCGATGCGGCGTTGCATCAGGCCAACTTGCCATTCAGGCCTAGGAAAGCGCAGTTGCTCACCGCTGCCAAAGATGACCAACTCCACCTCCAATCCAGCCAGTTGTGCGAAATGTTCTGGGCCTAACTCGTCAAAACTTGTGCAATGCCAATCGAGGCGCAGGCCCTCGGAGGTGATGAGCACACTGTGCGTGATTTTTTCGCCTT
This sequence comes from Limnohabitans sp., assembly GCF_031538885.1. GTDB lineage: Bacteria > Pseudomonadota > Gammaproteobacteria > Burkholderiales > Burkholderiaceae_C > Limnohabitans. The sequence continues at coordinate 6,882 of NZ_JAVKLW010000110.1, read as the reverse complement.
TGACGGCGATCCATCCCAAGCCATAGGCGGTGACGGACTGGGTCTCGATGCGATCGGGTTGTAATTTCATAAATACCTTGAGATCTGTGGTCAAATTATAGGTTTCACCCCGTAAAAGAGCCCTCGGAGGGACTTTGAAGCAGATCCAAAAATCCAACAAGCTGTCCAACGTCTGTTATGACATTCGCGGCCCCATCATGGACCGAGCGCGTCAAATGGAGGAGGAAGGCCACAAGATCATCAAGCTCAACATTGGCAACTTGGCCGTGTTTGGCTTTGACGCGCCTGAAGAGATCCAGCAAGACATGATCCGCAACCTGCCCACTTCTGCGGGTTACTCGGACAGCAAAGGCATTTTTGGCGCCCGCAAAGCGGTGATGCACGAGACGCAAAAGCAAGGCATCAAAGGCGTCACGCTCGATGACATTTATTTGGGTAATGGCGCGAGTGAGCTCATCGTCATGGCCACCAATGGCTTGCTCAACAACGGCGACGAGTTGCTGTTGCCCGCACCCGACTATCCGCTGTGGACGGCGGCGGTTAGCCTGTCGGGTGGCACGCCTGTGCATTACGTGTGCGACGAGTCAAACGGTTGGATGCCCAACATCGAAGACATCCGCGCCAAGATCACCAAGAACACCAAGGGCATTGTGGTCATCAACCCCAATAACCCCACAGGTGCTTTGTATTCAGACGAGTTGTTGTTGCAAATCGTCGAGCTTGCACGCCAGCATGGCTTGATCATCTTTGCCGACGAGGTGTACGACAAGGTGTTGTATGACGGCGTCAAACACACGCCTATTGCCAGCTTGAGCGAAGACGTGTTGACGCTCACCTTCAATTCGTTGTCCAAGAGCTACCGCTCCTGCGGCTATCGCGCGGGTTGGCTGGTGGTCTCTGGCGACAAGAAGCCAGCAGCCGATTACATCGAGGGCCTCAACATGCTCTCGAACATGCGCTTGTGTGCCAACGTGCCAGGACAGTGGGCCATTCAAACCGCCTTGGGCGGCTACCAAAGTATCAATGATTTGGTGGGCGAGGGCGGTCGTTTGCGTAAGCAACGCGACTTGGCCTATGAACTCATCACTGCCATTCCTGGGGTGACGTGTGTCAAGCCACAGGCCGCGCTGTACATGTTCCCGCGCCTAGATCCCAAGGTCTACCCCATCAAAGACGACCAGCAGTTTTTCTTGGAACTGCTCCAAGAAACCAAGGTCATGCTGGTGCAGGGCACGGGCTTTAACTGGAAGACGACGGACCACTTCCGTATCGTGTTCTTGCCCCACGAAGACGACTTGCGTGAGGCCATCTCACGCATCGCAAAATTCTTAGAAAACTACCGAAGCAGAAAAGCATGAAACCGATTCAAGTAGGCCTCTTAGGCATTGGCACTGTAGGCAGCGGCACGTTTGAAGTGCTCAAGCGCAATCAAGAAGAAATTCAACGTCGTGCCGGTCGCGGCATTGAAGTCACCATGGTGGCCGACCTCGATGTGGCACGTGCCAATAGCATTGTGGGTAATCATGTGCAGGTGGTCGACGATGCGCGCAAAGTCATCGCCAACCCTGAGATTGACATCGTGGTCGAGTTGATTGGCGGTTATGGGATTGCCAAACAATTGGTGCTCGAAGCGATTGAAGCGGGCAAGCATGTGGTGACGGCCAACAAGGCCTTGCTCGCGGTGCATGGGACCGAAATCTTTGCTGCTGCACACAAAAAAGGCGTGATGGTGGCGTTCGAAGCTGCCGTGGCGGGTGGCATCCCCATCATCAAGGCCTTGCGCGAAGGTCTCACGGCTAACCGTATTCAGTGGCTGGCTGGCATCATCAATGGCACAACCAACTTCATCTTGTCTGAGATGCGCGACAAAGGCTTGACCTTTGGCGACGTCCTCAAGCAAGCACAAGCCTTGGGCTACGCAGAAGCTGATCCCACCTTTGATATCGAAGGCGTGGATGCGGCGCACAAAGCCACCATCATGTCAGCCATTGCTTTTGGTATTCCTGTGCAGTTTGACAAGGCGTATGTCGAAGGCATCACCAAACTCGAATCGCAAGACATCAAGTATGCCGAGCAGCTCGGCTACCGCATCAAACTTTTGGGTATCTCCAAGCGCACGGCTGCAGGGATCGAACTGCGCGTGCATCCTTGCTTGGTGCCTGCCAAGCGCTTGATTGCCAATGTCGAAGGTGCGATGAACGCAGTGATGGTGCAAGCGGATGCCGTTGGTACCACCTTGTATTACGGCAAAGGCGCGGGCAGCGAGCCCACCGCGAGTGCGGTGATTGCCGACTTGGTGGACATCACACGTTTGCACACCGCAGACCCACTCAACCGCGTACCGCATTTGGCGTTCCAGCCCGATGCCATGAGCAACTTGCCTATCTTGCCGATGGCCCAAGTGGTCACCAGTTACTACCTGCGCTTGCGAGTGGCCGACCAAGCGGGTGTGCTCGCCAAGGTCACGGGCATTTTGGCCAACGCCGACATCAGCATTGATGCGGTGTTGCAGCGCGAAGCTGGTGAGGGCGAGAGCCACACCGACCTCATCATCCTGACTCACGACTGTGTGGAAGCCAAGATGAACCAAGCCCTTGCTGAGATGCAACAACTCAGCACCGTGTTGGCCCCGATCACCCGCATCCGCAAAGAAGAGTTGAACTGATGCTGTATTTGTCCACGCGCGGTCACGCCGAGCGCAAGCGTTTTTGTGAAATTCTTCTTGAGGGCTTGGCTCCCGATGGCGGTTTGTATTTGCCTGAGCACTACCCACAGGTGGACGATGCAGCGCTGACCCGGTTGCGCACTACCTTCCAAACCCAAGGCTATGCCGCTTTGGCGTTTGAAGTGCTGTCGCTCTACATCGACGACATTCCTGCGGCTGACTTGAAAGCCTTGTGCGCCAAGACCTACACCAAAGAGGTGTACGGGACTGAGGCCATCGTGCCGTTGCGACTCTTGGAAGATGGTTTGTGGGCGGCGGCGTTGTCCAACGGCCCTACGCTCGCGTTCAAAGACATGGCCATGCAATTGCTCGGCAATTTGTTTGAATATGAGTTGGCGCGTCGTGGCGAAGAGCTGAATATTTTTGGTGCGACCAGTGGCGATACGGGTAGTGCAGCTGAATACGCCATGCGTGGCAAAAAGGGTGTGCGCGTGTTCATGACCAGTCCACACGGTCGCATGAGCCCGTTCCAACAAGCGCAAATGTTCAGCTTGATGGACGAGAACATCCACAACATTGCGATTGAAGGCGTGTTTGACGATTGCCAAGATTTGGTCAAAGCCGTGTCCAATGATTTGGAGTTCAAAACCAAATACAAGATTGGCACCGTCAACTCCATCAACTGGGCGCGCTTGTTGGCCCAAGTGGTGTATTACTTTGCAGGCTATTTCCAAGCGAGCACAGCCAACACCCAAAAGGTAAGCTTCACCGTGCCGAGTGGCAACTTTGGCAATGTATGTGCTGGCCATGTGGCCCGCATGATGGGTTTGCCAGTGGATACCTTGGTGGCTGCCACCAATGAGAACGACGTGCTCGACGAGTTCTTCCGCACTGGCGTGTACCGCGTGCGCGGCAGTGCAGACACGCACGAGACGTCCAGTCCATCGATGGACATTTCCAAAGCCAGCAATTTCGAGCGCTTTGTGTTCGACTTGCTCGGTCGCGATGCGGCGTTGACCAAAGACTTGTTTGGCGCCCAAATTTCGAAGAATGGTAAGTTCGACCTGAGCGGCAATCCTCACTTTGCAGAAGCTGCATCGCGTTACGGTTTTGCCAGCGGCAAGAGTACACACGCCAACCGTTTGGCGACCATCCAAGACGTGCACAAACGCTTCGGCGAGATGATCGACACCCACACGGCAGACGGCGTGAAAGTGGCGCGTGAACACGTCAAAGTCGGCGTGCCGATGATTGTGTTGGAGACTGCCTTGCCCATCAAGTTTGCGGCCACCATCGTGGAGGCTTTGGGTCAAGAGCCTCATCGGCCAGCCAAGTTTGAAGGCATCGAAGCCTTGCCAAAGCGAGCGCACGTGATGAAGGCGGATGTGGCGCAAATCAAAGCCTACATTGCCCAGCATTGCGACCGCGCATGAAGGTCGTTGCCTTTGCTGGCTATTCCGGCTCAGGGAAAACCACTTTGGTGGAGCAACTGATTGGCTGCCTACGCATGCGTGGCTTGCGTGTCTCTGTGGTGAAGCACGCGCACCACAACTTTGACATCGACAAGCCCGGCAAAGACAGTTGGCGTCATCGCGAGGCGGGGGCGTTTGAGGTGCTGGTGGCGTCTAACCAACGCTTGGTCTTGCAGCGCCAGTTTGAGCAGCCCGCACAACTCTCAGTGCATCACTTGTTGGCCGAGGTGTATGAAGGCGTGGACTGGGTCTTGGTTGAAGGCTTTAAGAAAAGCGATTTGCTCAAGGTGGAAGTTTGGCGCAAGGCCTCTGAGCAGCCCGTGCGCTACCCAGAAGATGACTTTGTGGTTGCCATTGCCACCGATTCCCCGCATGACCTCCCAGAAGTCACGCAACGCCCTGTGCTTGACCTCAATGATGCCTATGCCATCACCGAATGGTTAGTGGCCAACGAAGACCGTTTTGAATACAACCCACCTTTGCTATGACCCGTACTGCTCTGCTCTCGCTCGATGATGCTTTGCCGCAACTGCTGGCGCAAGCCCGTGCGTTGACCGATTCGCAATGGGTGTCTACTTTTGAGGCCGATGGTCGCGTGCTGGCGCAAGACGTAGCCTCTGCTCTGCAAGTGCCGCCGCAAGACAACAGCTCAATGGACGGCTATGCCGTGCGAGTGGCTGACTGCGTGCAAGCAGGCGCGGTGCTGTGCGTGACGCAGCGCATTCCTGCTGGCACACAAGGTACACAAATCAACGCAGGTGAGGCTGCACGCATCTTTACCGGTGCCCCCATCCCAATGGGTGCAGATGCTGTGGTGATGCAAGAAGACTGCGACGCCTTAGAGGACGGACAAGTCAAAGTGAACAAGGCTGTGCCCGCTGGGCAGTGGGTTCGTCGCTCGGGCGAAGATGTCACACGCGGTGCCACCGTGCTGAACAAAGGCACTCGTTTAACACCTGCTGAATTGGGCTTGGCTGCAAGCATTGGTTTGGCGCAGCTACAAGTGTCTATACGGCCGCGTGTGGCTTTGTTCTCGACGGGTGATGAGTTGGTTATGCCTGGTGATGTGGCTCCTGAAGCCATGCCAGCGGGGGCAATTTACAACTCCAACCGCTTCTTCCTGCGTGCCATGTTGCAGCGCTTGGGCTGCGAGGTGACCGACCTTGGCATCGTGCCCGATAAACGCGAAGCCACCATCGCCGCTTTACGTGATGCGGCCCAGCATCATGATTTGATTTTGACCAGCGGTGGCGTTTCAGTCGGCGAAGAAGATCACATCAAACCTGCGGTGGAGAGCTTGGGCGAATTGAACCTTTGGCAGTTGGCCATCAAGCCCGGCAAGCCATTTGCCTATGGAAAGGTGAACCGCGAGGCAGGGACCGATGCGTGTCACTTCATGGGCTTGCCCGGTAACCCTGTGTCTAGTTTTGTGACCTTTTTGTTGTTGGTGCGTCCGTTTGTGTTGACCTTGCAAGGTGTCACCCAGACTGACATTGCTCGCACTGACATGACGGCTAATTTCGATTGGCCCCGTGCCGACAAACGCCGCGAGTTTTTGCGTGTCAAACGCAACGCCCAAGGTGGCCTTGATTTGTTCCCGAACCAAAGCTCAGGTGTGCTCACTTCTGCTGTGTGGGGTGATGGCGTGGTGGATAACCCTGCTGGGCAAACCGTTGCCAAAGGCGATACCGTTCGCTTTATTTCCTTTGCGGAGTGGCTGGTATGAACGTGACCTTGAAATACTTCGCATCCATTCGTGAAGCCATCGGGCAGGGCGGTGAAAGCATGAGTACGCAAGCGATCACGCTTCAAGCATTGCGGGATGAGTTGATCTCGCGCGGTGGCGCTTATGCCGAAGTACTGGCTCATGGTCGTGCGGTGCGCATGGCCTTGAACCAAGACCTGTGTGATGAATCGGCCACTTTGAGCGAAGGCTGTGAAGTGGCCTTCTTTCCGCCGGTCACGGGCGGTTAAACCAAGAGGCACGTCATGTCCTTCACCGTCAGCATCCAAACCCAAGACTTTGATGTGAGCGAGGAGCTTGCCACCTTGCGTGCGGGTGACGCGCGTGTGGGGGCAGTTTGTTCGTTTCTAGGCACTGTGCGCGAGCGCAACGACGGCAGTTCTGTCGCTAGCATGGAACTCGAGCATTACCCTGGCATGACCGAGAAATCCATCTCGGCCATGATGATTGAAGCCAAAAAGTGCTTTGACATTTATGCAGCCCGTGTGATTCACCGCGTGGGCTTGCTGCACCCTGAAGATCAAATTGTGTGGGTCGCCGTGACTTCGGCCCACCGTGGTGAGAGCTTCAAGGCTTGCGAGTTTTTGATGGATCACCTCAAAACCCAAGCGCCATTTTGGAAAAAAGAACTCACGCCCGACGGTGCCCGTTGGGTCGATGCCCGAGTCAGCGATGACCAAACCTTGGTGCGCTGGGGCATTGAAGCGAAAAATACCTTTTCTTAAGCCGCCATCTCTGTTGCCTTTGTGTGGTGTAGTGCACATATCCAGCATGCATCTGTGCCAATATGGCCTTTGACATAAGTCAATGCCACGCAGCCTGATTCCTCTTGAAATAAGCGCACGCAACCTCAGTTAAAAGCGGCGGATTCAAGGACGAAGTGCAACACGCTTTAACGAGGCATGGAATACCTCGTGAGGTGTCTTGAATCCTAGTCGCTTTCTGGGGCGGTGATTCAATCGGTTTTCAATCATAGTCAATTCCTCATCCGTCACGGTTTC
>NZ_JAVKLW010000109.1:0-5239 GCF_031538885.1 Limnohabitans sp. | reverse complement strand
GGTCCACCCGCCTGCGTCGCGGTTTTGGGTGATGTCTTCAAATTCAGGGGCATTGCCGCTGCGGTCGGGGCAGTCGAGGCAATTGGCACATGGCGTGTCAGTGAGGAGCGTGATGTCGGTGATGTCAAAAATTGCGATGGCTAAGTCGAGTGTGTATTTGTCCACCAGCAGCTCGCGGATGCGGCGATAGCTTTGCTTGCCGCCATCTTGCAGGTCCATGTACTGCGCTTTGATGGCATTGAGCGCATGCTCTTGCACTTTGGCGTTGGGCAGGCGAGCCAATAGCAGAGCCACTTCGCTGCCAATGTCACCGCGCAAGCAGGCCTCACGAACGCTGGGCACGGCCTTGAGCAACTTGAGGCGACCATACACATAGCTGCGGCTCTTGCCTGTGTCGGCTGTGATTTGGTCAGCTGTCACGCCGTGGTCGTTCATGAGGCGCTCAAAGCCTTCTGCTTCTTCGATGGGGTGTACATCTTCGCGACCGATGTTTTCAATCAGCTGTGCGCGTTGGACTTCTTCATCAGTCATGTCACGCACATCGATGGGTACTTCGGTCAAGCCTGCCAGCAATGCGGCGCGGCGGCGACGGTGACCAAACACCAGCTCGTATGCGATGGGGTCATCTGAACCAAAGTTTTTGATTTCAGGGTGTGGGTTAGGGCGCACCACGATGGCTTGCAAAATGCTGCCATGTGGTGGCTTCATGGTTTCGGCCAAGGCGGCAAGGCTTGCTTCGTTGTAGGTGCGACGGTATTGGAATGGGCTCTCAACAATGTTGTGAGGGCTGGTTGATGTTGGCTGTTGCATGGTATTTGTCTCAGTTCAAAGTGGTGATAACGCGTCCGCCAGTGCTGCGAATTTCGCCCACGGCGGCATTGATGGCTCGTTTGAATTCGGCGGCGCTCAGTTGTTCGCACTGGTATTGGTAAAGCTCAACACCCGTGCTGACCGCATCAAGTTCTTGGTAGTAAAGAGCTGTGGGTATCCATGTGCCGGTTATGGATGCGCGTTGCGCAATGGTTTGCAAGGCTTTTTCTGCGCTGTGCAGGTGTTCGGCCAAACCGCGAACAACACCTTGTGATTCAATTTGCAAGGCAATGTTGATGCTGCTGGCTAGCACGCACCAGTCCATTTCAGTTGCAACGCCTTCGCGTAAATGCTTGTGCGCTTGAATGACAGGCTCCATGATTCCCTGTAGCTCTTTGGATGTGAACTTGGTTGCATTGGCCATTGCAATATCCAGTGGGGCGCGAGCAAGTGCAGGGCGACGCGGCGGTGTGTAGAACGCTTGGCGTGTCATGCGACCTCCGCTACGGGTGTTTGGTTTGTGGATTGCTGAACCACGGCGATGCGGGTGCGTGCGTCATCAAACGCTTGTGCGTAGACCTCGGCTGCGGCTGTGCCAAGTGGGTAGGGGCAGCTGACGTGGTAGCTTGTGTTGTGGCTTGCACGCGCATGCTCTTGCGCAAGCTGTTTGATTCTGCTGATAGATACGATGGGCTCTGTCATAACAATGCGCCTTGTCTGAGTTGATCGGGGGTTTCTGTTGGCTCTGCGGCCTCGGGGGTGATGGCGCTGGCGTTTGTGGCTACCAGCTTCAGCCCAACCAAAGGTGCTGTGATGGTCACAGCACCACCACGTCGCAGGGCTTTGGCATGCGTTTCGGCCAGTTTGTGTTCGTTGGGCTTGTAGACCTGCTCTGCACGCACTGGCATGTGTGAGCTGCTGTCGGTAGTGAACTCAATGCACAGCACCGGCACGGTGTGGCCATCGCCATCGAGCACTTTGTTGCGAACCTCGGCGTTGCGCACCAAGGTGCCTCGTAGCTCCATGTATGCGTTGATGCGGCTTGGGTGTTGGTCGATGGTGTGCATTACTTCACCTTCATCAGCATTAGCAGGCCCATGATGTTGATGATGATCAGCACGGTTTGAATGACGCGATGCGCCTTATAGCCACGTGGCGTGACGTGTTGCACGGGGTTGCCGAGGTGATCGAAGGTGTGTGCGTATTTCATGCTTCGCTCCAATTTCGCTGATTCCTTTTCAGCGTTGCTGCCGAATTGATTTCGATGTCGTGAGCGGCATCGAGCAGGCGGTGCACCAGTTCATACAGCTCTGCAGGGGCGAGCGTCACGCGTGCCTCAAAACTGCAGCAAGAGTTGCGGAATTCAAGTGCCAGCTCTGCTTTGTCTTCGGTGGCATTTCTGAAGACGCTTGCTTCGGTTGAGTGCCAGACGCCGAAGGCATCGACCGTTGTTCCGAGTTGAAGTTTGCTGTGCGGTTTCCCGTTGCGACAGAAGTAGCGCTGGTTTGCGTACTTGGGTTCAGGTGGTGTGTAGGGGGGAACACGGTGTGGCCGATGGGTGTGCAGGTGTCTGCACTGGCTTGCCTAGCAGGCTTGTCTTGCTGAAGTTCTGAGTGGGATTGACCCATGATGTTCTCCACTACCGACTCGTGGGTGTCGGGGTGCCCATTGCTGCAAAAAATCAGTTTTTGCGGTAACGGAGAAACTATAAACGGATAACCGTTATCGGTCAATCGTTATTTCGAAATATTTTTTGCTTGGTTGTGTAAGTTTTGAGGTCAAGTTAAAAAAATACCCGCACAAGGCGGGTATGGCTAGGTGATGGCAGGGCTACTGTGGGATAAGGACGCACCCACAGTGCCTGCATTTGCGTGCATCTTTGATTACAAGCTCTCTGCAATCGGGGCATTTCACATGGGAGTCGGCGGTGGCATGCACAAGTCCACTTGGGGTCATTATGTAACTTGAGTCGCCATAGGCTGCTTGAAATTCGGCATCTGACTTGATGAAGAGAAAAATTGCCTCAAAAAAGGCGATTACAGCTGGTACGAATGTCCAACAAAAAACCAAATAAATGAGTCCTTGCACCCATTTGCCGAGATAAAACTTGTGCATGCCTAGTCCGCCTAAAAAAAGCGCAAGTAGGCCAGCTGTGGTTTTACTTTTCATGGAATTCCTTTGAATGTTTTTATTGAATTTTAAGAAAAAAGTTAATTTAGCATAAAAAAAAGACGTTCCCTTTGACCTTTACTAACCTAGGCTGCTCTCTTTTTTGTGGCGTTACTAGTGTGGCCCTCCAACGTTTTTGCCATTCGAGTGCCAAGGTCTTGACCTTGCTCTGGATTTGCAAAAAGGGCGTCAATGATGGGTTTAGCTTGGGCGCGGGTGAGGGTGTCAACGGTCAGGAGTGCTAATCTAATAGTTTCGATTGCTTGCGCAACGGTCATTTCATTCTCATACCTCATGCTGTCTTCTCGGGCGTAAGAGGGGCTTCTTTCTTGATTGGGCGACATGGCCCCTTTGCCTGTGGCAAGCCAGCTGGCTGAGACTTTGCAGATGTCGGAGATTTGAGCGGTGTAACCAGATGACTCTGCTGTCCACTCCATTTCAGCGATGGTGGACTGTGCTGTTCCAAGCAATTTTGCAAGCGCTTGTTGTGTCAGCTTGGCGTGCAGTCGCGCCGTTTTCACGCGTTCACCAAAGCCAGTTCGAAGTTTTCCGTTTATCGGTTTTCCCATAACTTAACTCTACAGATAAAAATATCGGTTAAACGCTTTCTAAATAAACGGATATCCGTTATAGTTTAGGCATGAACTGGAAACAAATCATTTCTGACCTATCTGATCGTGGTTACACGCAGCCAAAACTTGCTGAGGCTTGTGGGTGTGGTCAGGCCACGATCAGCGACATGGCCACTGGCAAGACTAAAAGTCCACGTTATGAGGTGGGCGCGAAGTTGCTGAAGATATTGGAGGGCATGCCTCAAACCTCTGTTGTTCAGCTGCAGGGTGAGCAGGGGGTGTCGAATGGCTGATTCATACAAAGAGGCCGAAGTCGCTAAGGCGCGAGCAGCAATCCGAGCGGGGTTTAAGTTATTTAAGGGGCGGTTGAAGTCAACAACCAAGTCTCGATTACGTCTATGCCAGCGAGTGTCGAATCCGCCACCGGCTCCGAAAGCGCAGCAGTGCGTTGAGCCTCTATGCGCTGCATCAGCTCCTCTTGAAATTCTTCCTTCAGGGTGGACTGCCTTGCCAAATTCAGCACGGCGGCTTTCAACGCGTGAATCTGACCTTGCAGGTAATTGATGTCTGGGTCTAAGGGTAAATCGTTCATGGCCGTGGCCTTTCGTGGTTGGTTGTTGGGGAACCGCCAGTTTACGAAAGTGTCCACGGCCACCAGTTTTTGTTTTTCCGTTTGTGTGTTTCATGGCAAAAATTTTTACCGATTCATGCCACTCAACACCACACAACAAATTTGTGAGGCACCTTAAATGCATCAAATTGGCATCCCTATTTCTGTGTCGCCCGCTGAGGTTATTCGTAAAACTTCACTGGGGGCGGCACTTGATTTGTGTCTTGAGTTGGGTGGTTTTGAGCCTAAGCAGGTTCAGCATGATTTGAAGTTAGACAAGGCACAGTTCAGCCGCTGGCAAAGTGGCCAAGAGGGGGTGAACTGGCCCAAGCTGACCGCTGTGATGGATTTTTGTGGCAACGACGCACCGTTGTTGTGGATGTGTCACCAGCGGGGTTGGGATTTGAATTCAATCCGTAAGGTCGAGAGCGAGATCGAGCGACAAAACCGTTTGTTGCGTGAAGAAAACCTCGCTCTTCGACGCGTGTTGCAGCAGGGGGCTTCATGAGCCCTCAGTGCATGGCGCCATGGTGTTTTGACAACCATGAACAGTTTTCTGAGTGGTATCGGCTTACGGCAATCAGCTGTGAGGCTGCAACGGTGTGTGATGACTGCACGCCTGAGTTCAAAGCCCGAATGAAGAGTGAGCAGCGTTGCGACGACTACAAGTGGCAAGCGCTGGAGTTCACGGCGCGAAGTGGCATGCCTCGTATCAGAGAGTTGAAGGAGCCCCAAAATGGCTGAAAGTATTGCAAACCGTGGCCGTGGTCGCCCTGTGGGTGGTCGGCGACAGGCATTGGTAAGTTGGGCTGCACAAGTTGAAGGGCGATTCACTATGCATTCGGTGGTGAGTGCTTTGGGTTTGTCTGTGCCTTGTGCCAATGTGACATTGGCGCGTGCAGTTGATTCGGGGGCCATTCGCAGAGTGGGCACTGTACCGGTGGCATGGTCAAAACGCCCCGTGGCTCAATATGAGTCAGCTCGCAGCATGAATGATTTGATGGGGGCGATGCGCACCTGGATGGGCACAGGTCATGCACAGCAAGCGGATTGATTTCGCAGGGCTCGCTTTCAAGCT
>NZ_JAVKLW010000108.1:0-21737 GCF_031538885.1 Limnohabitans sp. | reverse complement strand
TTGACCGACTTGCGCGCTCGCGAGTTCTACGAGAAGCCAACCGCTGAACGTAAACGCAAAAAAGCAGCTGCCGTCAAGCGTAACTACAAGCGCATCCGCAGCATGCAGCTGCCCAAGAAGCTGTACTAAGCAGCCTCTGCCACCCCAAAAGCTCGCTAGGGACGCCTCAGCGGGCTTTTTTTTGAATGTCCTCTTCTCCAAGGAGCCACGTCATGAGCCTCAAAGCACGCATCACCGAAGACATGAAAACCGCCATGCGCGCCAAAGACAGCGTGCGTTTGGGCACCATCCGTTTGTTACAAGCCGCGATGAAGCAAAAAGAAGTCGACGAACGCGTAGAACTCGACGACGCCATGGTGATTGCCATTGTGGACAAGCTCATCAAGCAGCGCAAAGATTCTGTGGCGGCTTACCTCACCGCGCAGCGCCAAGACTTGGCCGATGTGGAGAGCGCTGAAATCAAGGTGCTGGAGGTGTACCTGCCTCAGCGTTTGAGTGCGGACGAAATCACTGCCGCCGTCAAAGCCATCGTGGCTGAAGTGGGCGCCACAGGTGCTGGCGATATGGGCAAAGTAATGGGTGCCGTGAAAGCTCAGTTGGCTGGCAAGGCTGATATGGGTTTGGTGTCTGCGGCAGTCAAGGCCGCTTTAGCAGGTTAAATCGTCTTGACAGGCTGCTGATGCCCCCATGCTCAGCTCCACGCCGATCTCTCCTGAGGTCACCACCTTGCAAGTGCAAGGGCGAGAGTTACACGTCATCGTGGCTCACTTAGGTCTTTTGCTTGGCGGGCGCTTGCGTCAAACGCAACAGTTACACGACTTCATTGCGCGCGTCGTGCCCGCAGATGCACAGCTGTTGGTGGAGTTTGCGTGGGACGCACCATGAACGCACAAGACACCCCACACGCCCCCCGTTTGTTGCGCGGCGGCGTTGAGTTGTTTGCCGCGCTGATCCGCGCTTTTGATGCGGCCCAGCAAGAGGTGTTGTTAGAGACTTATATTTTTGACTTTGGTGGGGCTGGTGCCGATGTGGCGCACGCCTTGATGCGCGCTGCCCAGCGCGGTGTGCGCGTGTGCGTGGTGGTCGATGGTGTGGGCACGGGCGTTTTGCCGCCCGCATGGGCACAGGAGTTCACACAAGCAGGTGTTCAGTGCCGCTTGTACTCACCCTTGGCGGGCCTGGGTTTTTGGTTACCCAGCCGATGGCGGCGCTTGCACCGCAAGCTGTGTGTGGTGGACCAATCGGTGGCGTTTTGCGGGGGTATCAACATCTTGGATGACTTTTTGTCCTCTAGTCCGCCAGATCGTTTGGCGCATCCGCGCTTGGACTATGCCGTCAGCTTGCGCGGCCCTTTGGTGCAGAAAGCGCATGACACGATGACGCAGCTGTGGTCACGCATGGAAGCGGTGCGCGAGTTGCGCAGCCAAGACATTGCGGGCGCGCCGGACGCCTTACGCAGCGCCGACCAAGACTTGAAACTCCCCGCACGCGGCACGGTGCAACTGGTGTTGCGCGACAACGTGCGCCATCGCGTTCAGATTGAGCATGCGTATCGCAAAGCCTTGGCCAGTGCCCGCCATGACGTGATTGTGGCCAGCGCCTACTTCTTTCCTAGCCTGCGTTTGCGTCGTGCCTTGGTGTTGGCGGCTCGCCGAGGCGTGCGCGTGCGTTTGTTGTTACAAGGCCAATACGAATACTTCGTGCCTTACCGCGCCTCACGCCAGTTGTATGGCAAGTTGCTGGCGTCGGGGGTGGAAATTTATGAATACCACGCCAGCGTCTTGCACGCCAAAGTGGCGGTGGTCGATGGCCATTGGGCCACCGTGGGCTCCTCTAACTTAGACCCTTTTAGTTTGCTGCTTGCACGTGAGGCCAATGTGGTGGTGCGTGATGAGACCTTTGCCCACGCCCTGCAAGACAGCTTATGCCAAGCCATGCAAACAGGCGCGATGCGGGTCGACCCGCAAACCTTCGCCCATCGTCCAGCTTGGGAGCGACTGGTGGACTGGGCTGCCTCGATGGTCTTGCGCTTTGGTGTGTTTTTGACGGGCAAACGTTACTGACACAGGCGGATGAGGGGCATTCCATAAGGTCTTAGGTTCGCTGATACCATCTTCTATATGACTGTAAAAGACAACTTCGAAGGCACGCCAGTTTCTGTGAAGATCCGCGAGCGTTTGGCCGCCGCACGTAAACGTTTTCATTCCAATGACAACATTGCCGAGTTCATCCAGCCAGGTGAACTAGAAGCCTTGTTGGATGAAGTTGAAGTCAAGATGCAAGGCGTACTTGACAGCTTGGTGATTGACACCGAGCACGACCACAACACTGGCGACACCGCCCGTCGCGTGGCCAAGATGTATTTGCAAGAGGTCTTCAAAGGCCGCTATGTGCAAGCTCCTGCCATCACCGAATTCCCCAACGCAGAACACCTGAATGAGCTGATGATCGTCGGCCCCATCACCGTGCGCAGCGCCTGTAGCCACCACTTTTGCCCCGTGATTGGCAAGATTTGGATTGGCGTCTTGCCCAACGAACGCACCAATGTCATTGGCTTGTCCAAATACGCACGCTTGGCCGAATGGGTCATGGGGCGGCCACAAATTCAAGAAGAGGCCGTGGTGCAACTGACCGACCTCATTCAAGAAAAAACACAGCCCGATGGCTTGGCCATCGTCATGGAGGCCAGCCACTTCTGCATGTCTTGGCGCGGCGTCAAAGACACGAACAGCAAGATGATCAACTCCGTCATGCGCGGGGCCTTCTTGAAAGACCCCAACTTGCGCCGTGAATTTTTGTCTCTGATTCCTAAAGGTTGATGCCATGCTCGTTCGTCTGTTGTATGTGAGCCGTTCCGTTCACCCCGAAACCCCCGAGCAGACCGAGTCCATCTTGGCCAGCTCCCGCGAACATAACCTAGGCAACGGCATCACTGGCGTACTGTGTTTTGGTGGCGGCATTTACTTGCAAGCCATCGAAGGCGGGCGCAACCAAGTGAATTTGCTCTACACCCACATCGTCAAAGACCCTCGCCACAAAGACGTGGTGGTGCTGGCCTATGAAGAAATCACCGAGCGCCGCTTTGGTGGCTGGACCATGGGCCAAGTTCGCCTGGACAAACTCAACCCTTCTATCGTGTTGAAGTACTCCGAAACACCTGACTTGGACCCCTACGGTGTGTCCGGCAAAGTGTCGTTCGCCTTGCTAGAAGAGTTGATGGCTACTGCCTCCATCATCGGTCGCGCCTGACCACGGCCAGCATCACGCTGGTATGACTGCCTTGCCTCTCTTAGTGGGCTGCGACTTCAGCAGCAGCCCTTCCCCGCGCAAACCCATCGTCATCGCCCTCGGTCACGCAAGTGGAGGTCGTGTGCAACTGCAAGGCCTGCTGCGCTTGCACACCTTGGCCGCGTTTGCCGATTGGTTGCAACAGCCCCATGCGTGGGTCGGCGGCTTTGATTTGCCATTTGGCCTGCCACGTGAGCTGGTAGCGCACCTTTGCTGGCCCACCGACTGGCTGGCGTGTATGCAGCACTACGCTGCACTCAGCCGTTCGGACATACGCAGCACCTTCAAAGCCTTTTGTGACGCCCGCCCCGTCGGCGGCAAGTTTGCCCACCGTGCCACAGACACCCTCGCAGGCTCTAGCCCTTCCATGAAATGGGTCAACCCGCCCGTGGCCTACATGCTGCATGCGGGCATGCCGCTGTTGATTGACGCTGGCGTCACACTGCCTCGGCTGCACACACCTGCTGCCACAGCCACGCCCACCCGTGTTGCCCTAGAGGCCTACCCCGGCCTGCTGGCGCGTGAACTGATTGGCAACACCAGCTACAAAAGCGACGACAAAGCGAAGCAAACCCCAGAGCGCTTGATCGCCCGCAAGCAACTGTTGCAAACGCTGGAGATGGGGCAAACCCGCTTGGACCTGCGCCTCAAACTCACCCATGCCCAACACGACACCTTGGTTGACGATGCGTCAGGTGACAGCCTAGACGCCGTGCTGTGCATGGTGCAAACCGCATGGGCGCAAACGCAGCATGAAGCGGGTGACCCGAACTTTGGCTTGCCCGAATGCGATCCGTTGGAGGGGTGGATTGTGAGTGCTTAAGCGACCTACCGTTCTGACTCTAAATCAGCAATTCGATTGAACGCAATGCGCATCGGCGCAGGGCCTGCTTCTAGCGCGCGGTGGGGTGCATCTCCACATATTTGGCGTGGTCGGCCGGCCATGTCAGGGCACAGCCGCCGCGCCTCGGTCACCCAGAGTGGCAGGGCGCACAGTTGAACCGAAAAGAATTTGGCTATCAATTCAGCTTGGAGCAAGCTGTTGCTCGCTAGAACACCCGTGTGTTGACCGCTTTAGGCTTTGGGTCGCCACATGTGAAACAACTGTTCGGGCCCAATGGTGAAGTAGTCTGCTGGGCCACCGCCACGCAAAATATGCCCCGCGTTGGCGGTGTCGTAAATGCCGTCTTTCAATAACTGATCTGCAATATGAACGCCCACTACTTCGCCCAGCACCAACCATGTTGGTACTTTTTGTTTGTCGAGGCCTTCAAGTTGAATGATTTGTGTGCTGCGGCATTCAAATGACACGGGACTGTCGGCCACGCGGGGCACATCCACCACGCGTGAGGGGGCTGCGGTCAAACCTGCCAATTCAAACTCATTGACCTCGGGGCCCACGGGCGCGCAGGTTTGGTTCATGGCTTCGGCCAAGGGGTGGGTGACAAGATTCCAGACAAACATACTGGTCTCTTGCACATTGCGTAACGAGTCTTTTGGCCCTGTGCTGCAAAACCCCACGATGGGCGGCACATAGTTGAACGCTGTGAAAAAGCTGTAGGGAGCGAGGTTCAACACACCACTGTTGCTGCGTGTGGACACCCAGCCAATCGGGCGCGGACCGACGATGGCATTGAAGGGGTCGTGGGGCAGACCATGGCCTAAGCGCGGTTCGTAAAAATGTGGCATGCCAATACCTTGAATGAAAATTTGTTGATCAGCTGCAAATTCACGCGTTGGACTGTTGCTGCAAAGCCCACATTTGCGCATAGCGCCCCTGCATTGCCAGCAAGACAGCATGACTGCCGCGTTCCACAATATGCCCCGCATCCAGTACCAAAATCTCATGGGCATCCACCACCGTCGACAGACGATGGGCAATCACCAAGGTGGTCTTGTTGTGTGCGGCGCTTTGGAGCTCGGCTTGAATGGCGCGCTCGTTGGCGCTGTCGAGGGCCGAGGTGGCTTCGTCAAAAATCACCATCGGTGGGTTCTTGAGCAAGGTACGTGCAATGGCCACGCGCTGCTTCTCCCCCCCCGATAACTTGAGCCCGCGTTCGCCCACCATCGTGTCGTAGCCTTTGGGTGTGGCCACGATGAAGTCGTGAATGTGCGCGGCGCGTGCGGCTTGCTCCACCTCGGCCTCGGCGGCATCGGTACGACCATAGGCGATGTTGTAGCGCACGGTGTCGTTGAACAACACCGTGTCTTGCGGCACGATGCCCATGGCATGACGCACACTGCTTTGCGTGACTTGGCGAATGTCTTGCCCATCCAAGGTGATGATGCCAGCACCCACATCGTAAAAACGAAACAGCAAACGCGCCAGCGTAGATTTACCCGAGCCAGACGGGCCGACCACCGCCACGGTCTTACCCGCTGGAATTTCAAAACTGATGCCATGTAAGATGGGGCGCGCTGCTTCATAAGCAAACACCACCGACTCAAACTTCACCGTCGGTGGCCCACGCAACTGCAAGGCGGGGGCGTGGGGCGTATCGGCGACTTCGCGCTCTTTCTCCAAGAGCGTGAACATGCGGTCCAAGTCGATCAGGCTCTGTTTAATTTCGCGGTACAGAACGCCGAGGAAGTTGAGCGGGATGTAGAGCTGAATCATGAAGGCATTGATCATCACCAAGTCACCCAAGGTCATGCGACCCTCGGCCACACCTTGCGTGGCACGCCACAGCATACCCACCAAGGCCACCGCGATGATGAGTTGCTGGCCCGTGTTGAGCAGCGACAAAGAGGTTTGTGCTTTCAAGCGCGCACGGCGCAACGCCTCTAGGCTTTTGTCATAGCGTGCGGCTTCAAAGGCTTCGTTGTTGAAGTACTTCACGGTTTCGTAATTCAGCAACGAATCCACCGCCTTGGTGTGCGCCGCAGAATCAAATGCGTTGGCTTGGCGGCGGTATTGGGTGCGCCACTCTGTCACACTGATGGTGAACACGATGTACAGCGCCAGCGCGACCAGCGTGATGCCTGCAAACCACACATCAAACTTCACCGCCAAGATGCTCAACACCAAGGCCACCTCGATCAACGTGGGCACCACGCTGTAGAGCGAATAGGAAATGAGCGCCTCAATGCCACGCACGCCCCGCTCAATGTCACGCGTCATGCCGCCGGTTTGACGCTCCAAGTGAAAGCGCAAACTCAATCCGTGCAAATGCTGGAATGTCTCCAAGGCAATTTGACGTGCGGCACCTTGCGTGGCTTTGGCAAACACCAACTCGCGCAACTCGGTGAAGGCCGACACCGACAAACGCAGCACGCCGTACACCACCAACAGCGACACGGGCACGACCAACACTGCCGTGGGGTCGTTGGGTTTGAAGGACATGGTATCGATCAATGCTTTGAGCAACAGGGGCACACCCACGTTGGCCAGCTTGGCGCTCACCATGAAGACCAAGGCAGCCAACACCCGCCACTTGTATTGCCACAAGTACGGAAAGAGGCGTTTCAGGGTTTCGATGTCGGGTCGCTGCTGCGCGGTAGGCCCTGCGGGTGCGGGCTCAGAAGAGGAGGCGTGATGGCGCATGTTGCACAATGCTCAAAAGTAATTCTCCGATTGTGCCTATGTCTGTATCGACCAACCCCCACGCCGTCCCTTTGCCCATTGACCAAGAGTTGGTCTTGAAGGTCATCCCCATGCCCGCCGACTGCAATCAGAACGGTGATATTTTTGGTGGCTGGGTCATGGCACAGGTGGACTTGGCTGGTGCAGTGTTGCCTGCGCGCTTTGTGCGTGGACGCATGGCCACGATTGCGGTGAATGAGTTTGTCTTCAAGCACCCCGTCAAAGTGGGCGACATCTTGAGTTTTTTCTCACGCGTGCAGCGCATTGGCAACACCTCCATCAGCGTCAAGGTCGAGGTGTTTGCCGAACGCTTCAGCACACAAGGGGAGTACATCAAGGTCACCGAGGCCACGCTCACCTATGTGGCGATTGACGAGCATGGCAAGCCCCGCGTGATCCCCAAGGACTGAGCCCTCCGACGGAGCCCTCAGTTCAAAGTTCGCGCTTTAAGACACGATGTACGCGCCCGTGCCCGTGGACATCAGCGTGCCATCTGGCCCACGGAACTCCATGCGCGACGTGCCCACACGCGTGCCCACACGCAAGGCATGGGCATGGATGGTGAAGTGCTCACCAATGCCCGGACGCAAGTAGTCCACGCGCAAATCGATGGTGCCTAATTTGGCGAAACGCTCCAAGCGCTCGGAGGGCGGCTCTTTCATGTGTTTGGCGGCCAAACAAGCCATCACCGCTGCACTGCCTATCGCATCCAACACCGCACTGATGACGCCGCCATGGATGCGGTTGTACGCATAGTGGCCGACCAACTCAGGGCGCATCGCGATGCGTGCCACCACTTCATCGGGGGTGACGCTCACCAGCTTTAAACCGAGGGTGTGGTTGAAGACGATTTTTTCTTCATAGATTTGGCGAAAGCCTTCTAGGTACTCTGGCTCAAAAACGACAGCGCTCGCGGGGTGTTGTGGCATGCCATCGACCTCTCAGAGCTTGGAGAAATCGGGCTTGCGTTTTTCTAAGAACGCGCCAAACGCCTCCTTGGCGGCAGGTTCTTTCAACATGCGGCCAAACGCAGCGGCTTCGTCATTCATGTGTTGTTGCACCCGTTGGGCCTGGCCCGCCTTCATCAAGCGCTTGGTTTCGCGCAACGACGACATGGGTTTGGCCGCCAGCTTGCGGGCTTGCGCTTGCACATAGCTGTTGACCTCGGTGGGGGGCAACACGCGGTTGACCAAGCCGATCTCCAGCGCAGCCTCGGCCATGAAGGGCTCACCCAACAGCAAGGCGTCTGCCGCACGGTGGTAACCCATCATTTGTGGCGCGAGCAAGCTGGAAGCGGCTTCGGGGCACACCCCCAAGTTCACAAAAGGCATCACAAACACGGCGTTGTCACCAGCGTACACCAAGTCACAATGAAACAGCAAGGTGGTGCCAATCCCGACCGCGGGGCCAGCCACGGCTGCCAGCACGGGTTTAGAAAATGCAGCGATGTTGCGCAACAAGCGAAACACGGGGGCATCTGGCGTCTCCGGTGGATGGCTCAAAAAGTCGGCAATGTCATTGCCTGCACTGAACACGGTTTCATGGCCTTGGAGCACCAAGACACGCACCGTCGTATCGCGCTCGGCTTGTTCAACGGCATCGGCCAGAACGATGTACATCGCCTCGGTGAGCGAGTTCTTTTTATCAACGCGGCTGAAGGTCAATGTCAGGACGCCGCCGTCCATGTGCTTCAGAATTTCTGTCATAACTCAACAAACTGGCTCAGTTGGACAGCACTTTGGTCAAGGTCTGAATTACATCCGCAGAAAATACCACAAAAATCTGTGAGCTCGACACAGGCAGTTTTCGCCAGTACTGGTTGTTGCCCGTGTGAGTACCGTAAACCAAAACATTTTGACCGCTCGAATCCATGGAATTATTTGTGTTGCTCATCGACTGGTAATGCCCTAGCGCAGGATCGGAAGCATGATCGGCTAAGTAACGCCACTGCTGGGTTGCCAGGTTGGCCGTATTGCAAGCGGTAAGTGACAAAAAATTAGAGGCGGCGACAGTTAGACAAAGGTCTGCCCTAGCACTGTTGTGTATCCCGCCAGAGCTGTCGCTGAACCAACGGGCTTTGGCCGATAGCGCATCGCATTGGCTGTTGCTCGCGCTGATACCCGATGGCTGGGGACTGCTGGGTATGCTGTCATTCAGATAAACGCAGGTGCTGCCAGACTGCGTGAGCAGGCGATCCCCGCTACCTGATGTACCCAAAATACTCAGGGCGTCAACACCCACTGCGTCTTGCTGCAAAAGCGCAACGAGCCGCTCTATCAAGGCTGCGTACTGAGACGAAGTAGGGTCGTTCAGGGCCGTTCTGTTCTGTTGCACAAAACTTGTCACGCTGGCGATGTACGCCTGCCGTGCCAGCAGGTCTTCATACCTCTTTTGAGCCTTCGCCGTAAGCACTGACTTGCCTTCTGGCAACCAACTTTGTATCGACAACTGGCTGGCTGCGCTCAGCACCAAAGAACCGCTGTCGGCCATACTTTCCAAGGCTGTGTTCAGCGCATTGAGCTCGCGCGTACGCAAGGCATTGAAGCCATCTTTTTGTCCAACAATGGCAGGCGGCTTCATAGGCGTTGCATACACACTGGCATCGATATCAATGCCACTCAATGACACTTGAGTGCTCGGATCGTTGCCTTGGCTGCGGCAATACAGGTCCACGCGGCGAGGCTTGCGCGCTTCTTCCAAATTTATTTGTAACTGCTTCGGGCCATCGCTGGCATTCAAACTGGCCTGCGTGCTGATCCCCCCATCACGGTAGGCCACTTCCAGCCAGCATTGGCGAGAGGTACTTGCCAAATTGGGTTTGGGAAAATTGTCGTCAAACACGTTACCGTGGTTGGCGCGAAATGCGGGGTAAATCAGGTTTTGTGCAGCATTGCCTGGGTTATAGCCACCAAAAATACTCAGCACAGGAACACCAATTTTTTTCGGTTTAGGGTAGTTCTTCTGTGCAAAGGTGTCGTCGTCGATGGCCGCATCCTGAAATGACTTGGTGGTTGGGTTCCATTTTTTATAGCCACTTCGGAAAGACAGATCCTCGATCGCATAGCTTTCAAATTTGCCTGATTGCATCAAGTAAGCCGAATAACCCGTGTGAAAGGTGTAAATCGAATACTGTGAAATCTCCCCCCCGCCAGACATGGCATCCTTGCTGTAGTAATAGTACCCATCATAATTTTCATAAAATTCACTACCAGGATTGAAAATGAGTAAAGGCTGGGCGGGGTTGTAAAGAGGTACCCACTGAAAATTAGCACGCATGCGTTTGCGGTGAGCTATGTATTCCCAACCACTTTCCCGATGGTGCGTCGCCCGGCGCAGCTTGGAATCGCTGACAGGCGCACTAAAGTCCGCCCCAGGCCAATGCCCCAAACCGTGTGAGTGCCCAATTTCATGACTGAACTCATTGCCACTCGAACAGTACAAGGTTCCGAGCCCGCCGCCGCCGCTGAGGCCGACCCCGACACTGGCATAGACGCCAGGCACCGATGTGGAATAGCGCCCCGCCGCATGGTGCATGGCAAAACGGTTGGTCAATCGATAGTACTGCTGCGAATAGTCGTTGCTGGTCAAGCCTTGGTTGGCCAGGTGAACCCCCACCGAATGCTGTGACTTAGCCACATCCCCCCGCAAATCTCCAGAGTACACATCAGCGTTTTGGTAGTCGCTGTGGTCCGTGTAAATTTTTCCAGAGCGAATGATCGTTTTCAGCAACGTCACTGGCTCATAGTCCGCCACCACGAGACGAGAAATTGGCAGGGTCTGGAAGTAATCTGTGGCATTGAGTACAGGATCCGCGGTCAAACTGTGACAACTTGGATCGAATACTGGAGGGTCTGTCAGCATCCCCAACCGAATTTGCGTAATCACCAACTCCACGGGCGGGCCCATCTCGATCGCACTGGCGGGCAATGTGCCGCTGAGCTTGGATGCGCTTGAGCTGAACTGCAAGGACATGCCTTGATCCACCCAATCCCAAGGCAGCTCCACACTCCAAGCCCGCTTGCTGTACACCACATCGGGGCGGTTATCGATGGTTGGTTTGTCACTGCGGGGGATTTTCTCTGGCGCGTTCATGTCCAGCGTCAGCGAATTGCCCTTGCTGTTGAGCACGGTGACCGTTACCCGCTTAGCCGAATCGATCGGTGTGCTGGGGGTGAATAAGAGCAGTGCCATGCGTAGCGCCACCAAATGAGGCAAGTCCACATTTGCCCGGGGGTTGATGCTGTGGGACTGCACAAACTGCACCATGCCAGAAAGCTCCCCCACCAGGTCGTTGCGGATGGGTCGCGTA
This sequence comes from Limnohabitans sp., assembly GCF_031538885.1. GTDB lineage: Bacteria > Pseudomonadota > Gammaproteobacteria > Burkholderiales > Burkholderiaceae_C > Limnohabitans. The sequence continues at coordinate 10,557 of NZ_JAVKLW010000108.1, read as the reverse complement.
GCGCCATCGCGCGTCACGTCATAAAAACTGCGCACTGTGCTCCAGTCATCCGCTGTAGCGCCATTCGAGAGTAAGGCAACGGCAACGTTCGCCTTGAAAAGATCCGCAGGGGATGTCTTCGTGGCGCCCTGCGACACCGCTTGCGGCTCCAAAGCGTCTGGCTCGGTCTGCGCAGCACCTGTTGGAGTGTCAAGAGCAGAAGTACTGGGAGCAGAACCGCCACAACCAGATGCACTGACGATGAACAGCGCCACAAAAAAACTCAAGCATTTGTAAGATGTCTTCATATTTATCACCAAGTTCAAACTAACAAATAACTGCTGCTCACCCATTGGCTCAAGGTCTGCCCTGTAGCCCATGCGTTATCCAACACTATCGTTTGCAAAGTCACAGAAGACCCATTGGCATGGATCTTTAAGAGCGTGTCGCTGCTGGTCGATAAACCATCGCCGCCGCCACGCGACAAGTTGACAAAGCTGCCCACGTTGCTAGCGGTGTAGCCACTCAAGCCAGCCAGTAAGTCTTGTAAATTGACGGCATCGCCTTGTGCAGTGCTGAAGTCGGTGACGTGATCCACACCAGTTTGGCCTGATTTCCAAACAAATTTGTCAGCCCCAAATCCACCCGTCAGATGATTGTCAGCAGCGTTCGCGATGAGGATATCGGCACTGTTTGTGCCAATGGCGTTCTCAATTACCACACCCTGTGCAAGGGTGGTGGCATAACGGATTTTCCCGAGTATGGGCGCATTGATGTAAGACAAAAATCCACCGCCACCCACTTCGTTGCCCAAAGTAGCAGCGCGCAAGTCCAACACGGCAGAAGCCGTCGCACCCGCAGCACTCAAAGTGTCGTTGCCGCCTGTATCCCAAATCGTGCTACTGGCGTTGACCCCCAAAACGTAGAGGTCATCACCGCTGTTGGTTTGCGTATTGGCACCATAAAGGCGTTGCAAGGCCGCAATGTCGAATGCACCGAAGTTGTTAGGGCTGACCAGCGAAAAATTTGCACCGTTGTAACTGAAGTTGCCGTTGTACGCCATGATGCTAAAGAGCTTAGCGTCCAGATTGTTGCTGCCCAAATCGCTGGGGACATTGACACCTGGAAAACGTTCGGCTCCGTCAAAGGGGTGGTCTAGGCCCAAGCCATGCCCAATTTCGTGCAGCATGGTGCTCCACGCGTAATTGCCGACCTTGGCTTGTGGGCCCTGAAAATAGCTAGCGTAGTCCAAGGAAAAATCACCCTCGCTGCGAGCAATGTCACCGCCACTGGCCGACTGCGGCAAGGTTTGCCAAGAGTATGTGTCTGCGCTACCGGCAAAGACTGATGCTGGCAACAACCATTCTGTTAAATTGGCTTCGGATTCGTTGAAGACCTCGGTGAAATGCAAACCTGTCAACGCTGAAATTTGGTTGAATGCACTGACCCAGGCGTCGTGCGCCGAGACAGACCAATCGGTTGCCTGTACACCCCAGCGCGCATTAAAGCCCTTGCCTAGGTAATAGGTCAACGTGGTGCCAGTTGTGGTTTGCCAAACCGAGGGGCTGATCAATGCGTCAAGATAAGGGTTGCCAAAACCGTTGCCATCAATGGCTTGCGCATTTGCGTGGCCCGGAACAGTCTGCGAGGCGTCAACAGGTGCCCCCACGAAAGCGTTCAGAGTGGCAGGCGACATCTGCGGCAGTACCGTGTTCGCGCTAGCCCCCCAAGTGATGTGCGCACCATGCAATTGCAAGCCAGCGCTGTTCAAACTCACCCCATCTAGATCCGTGTCGCCTTGCTGGACCGTGTACCTGAAGAGCAAAGTACTGCGCGCGGCTTCTGGCTGATCCGTGGGACGCACCCAAGTGGCTTGGCGAAGTACACCGCCCACCCAAATACCCAAAGTGGGTAGCCCATCCGCATCGCTGTAGCCACTTGCACTGGCATTGATCTGCACCACATCACTCAATTGCAGGATCACGTTGATGCTGTCGCCTGCGGCGTAGATGCACCCAGGTTTGGCATTGCTACTCACACCCATCACATTGGGCGTATTGACCGTCAACGCCCAACTGCCGCTTGAGGCCGAGGTGTTGGACGCGGCATCGATCGCCGTTGCAGTGAAGTTGTGACTACCGTTGGAGACCGCCAGGGACAACTGCCAATTGCCTGAGCTGTTGGTCAATGCTGTCCCCAAGGCCTGCCCTGCATCCAGCACAGTGACCGTTGAGAACGCTTCAGCGCTGCCAGAAATCGTTAGCAAATTGCTGGCGACTGTGCTGCCTGCCACGACAGTGGCGCCTGTCTTTTGCACAAGCACATTCGCCACCGACGGCGCTGTAGGCGCTGTGATGTCCCCGACTGCCGTCAAGACATTGATCAGCAATGCGTTTGACGCCTTGCCACTGTTGCCAGACGCATCGTTGTAGCTGTCAGCTCCCACTTTGAGCACCACACTGGCGCTGCTGGCAGGCGCTTGGTAATCGGCGGTCCAAACCGTTCCGTCCAGCGGGTTTTTCTGCAAATTACTCAAGCTGCCGCCCCCGCTGATCAACACATCGTCTGCGCTGAAATTGCGTGGTTCGGTGTTAAATATCAACGTCAGCTGTACATGCCCTGTCGCAGTCACCGATGCACTGGAGGCGCTCAAACTCACCTGCGGCAACTGCGTGTTGACCGTCATCAAGGCCCCCTCAATGGCCATGTTGCTCACACCGTTGGCATCGGTCGCTATGGCCGCAGGAATAGACACCGACGCCATGCCCTTATAGTTGGCCTGGGGCGTGAAGGTGGCGGTCCATATATTGTTCGCACCTGCGGTAAAACCACTCAGAGTGCCACCTTGCACCGTCAGGTCGGACGCATCAAAACCCGTCAGCGGACGGTCACTGTATATCGTGATGGTGCTGCTACCCCCCTTTATCAAAGAGTTAGCACTGGTACTGATGGTCATCGCCGGCCCTTTGGCGTCCACCACAAAGTTCACCGCGCTGGGCGGCGCATAATCGTTTGCGGCATTGCCCAGCGCTATGGTGATCGTCCTTGTGCCATCACTAGGGGTGTTGTCACCCGTGGCGCTGCTCAGCTTGATGGTGGCCAGAATTTGCTGAATCTGCGCACTTGTCCAGTCGCCTGCGGCGGTGTTGCTCAGTACCAGAGTTTTGTTGCTATTTGTGTACTTAACCGCCACCCTTGCATCGCCCACAATCCAAGTGGGCAGCACAAAGTCATTGGCCACACTGAACGGCAAATCTAGGCAAAATTTGTCAAGCTGGGTATTCACAGCACCGCCCAAAACCAGTTTGATCTTGCTGACCCCTGTCACATTGCTGGGTGGCTGCACAGCAGGCATGAGCTTGACGCCAGTCAACCACTGGCTAGGATCAGTCACCAACACCGTACTGATGGTCTGTACGCCGCTATCGGCTGACAAGTCAACCAAGCATGTCGGAGATGTCGCATACAAGTTGAAACCAAGCGACGCGCTATGTGCAGAGCCTAGCGCATCGATATAGGTCGCAGTGGCCGTGATATTGCCCGAACCCAGCACCGTCAGGTCAGTGCTCGTCAAGGCGAGGGCGCTCGTGACCAATGATGAGTTGGGCGACACCGTCTTGTTGACCGTGTGCGCGGCATCCCCCGTGCTCAACGTCACCGTCACCGTTGACCCTGCGGGTGCGCCGACTTGCAAAAGCCCTGCCAGTGCGCTTGCGCGGTCAATCGCCGCAGAACTCAGCCCATCCCGCAGCGAGAGATTGACATTCGCGTTGCTAGCAAGGTCCTGGTTCACTGCGTAGGCTGTAGTGGCATTGCTGGCATTGCCAAGCGAATTCTCTACCACGGCCTTGAAATTGTGCGAAATCGCACCAAACACCTGCGCACCAGCCCATTCCACCACGAACCAATTCTGCACCGTGGCAGACACGTCGTCCCATTGACCCGAGCTGCCAGCCATGTAGGCGTAATCTTCACCGCTAGAACCATAGTTGTCAGGACTGCTCGCCATCCAGTTCATGTAGCTGCCGTTGACCGCAGCAATTGACGCTCCCTGGCCATTCGCAAAGTTCTTGTCTGTGGTCGTCCCCGTCCACCAGTCCCATTTGCCTTCTATGCCACGATCTGAGGCGCCGATGAAGGCCCATGAACTTCCCACTACGGATTTGACAACCGCGTTTTCGACCGCACTGTCGATACGCACCAGGCGCCCAGCAACACTGTTGATGGTGTAGGTTTGCGCTTGTGTCGCCGCCGTCTCCCATGTCACCGACTGTTTCACCAGGCTGTAAAACTTGCCTGTCTGGTTGCTGTAAATCACTGAGAGCGTACTGTCAGACACAGGATTGGCAGCCAAGAAGCTGCTAGGAACGGCATAACTCCCACCTAAAGCTGGTGTGGTGAAACTCCATGTCGTTGCCCCGGTCATGGTGGCTACCCCCAAGCGGGCACTGCCGTCGTAAATCACCACCGATTCACCTGTAGCCAAACTGGCCGTGGTGCCGCCTGCAATGTCTAAGCAAGAGTCGTCGGTGCTCCCGCCCCGCGCGACGACGCCCGTCACTGACCCGATGTTGTCGGTAACAGTGCTGATACTGGCCTGCGTCGTGGGTGCTATGTTGAGCTGCAAATTGAAACTGGTGTTGGTACTGGTTGAGCCTACATTACCCACAGTGTCGGTAGCCACCGCAGACATGCTCACACTGCCTTGGCCTAGCGCAGTTACATCAGCGGCCGTCAACACCACAGGCACAGCGGTGGCACCCGCACCCAGCACCGTCTTACTGACTACGCCACTGGTGCCCGTCAGGGTCACGCTCACTGTGCTGCCCGCCTCTGCGGTCAGCGTGGCCACGCCCGCGCTAGCCATGACCAAACTCAATCCCAATGTGGGGTTGCTGCCTGCCGTGGTCAGACTCATCACAGGTGCCACTGGTGCGGTTGCATCCAGCGTGAAGCTCAAGGCACTGTTGGCAGCGCTCTGCAAGCCCGCAGCATCGGTTGCCGACACGGACACACTGACAATGCCGTCTCCTAATTGCTGCGCATCAGCAAGTGACAAAACCACCGCTTGCTGAGCGCCCGTAGCCGCCAAGGTTTTCGTCACCGTGTTTGCTGTACCGATCAACTGGATGGTCAGCGTCGCCGCATTTTCCGCCGCGGCCTTAAAGATACCCGAGGATTGCACAGCACCAGCGATACCCAGCTTGGTGCTGGCGGCCACCCAGCGCACCGAGGGTGCCCAAGGGGCTTGGCCGTCAAGTGTCACGTTCACACTGGCGCTGCTGAGCACTGAGCCCGAGCCGATGTCTTGTACCTTCACGCTCAGGTTGTGTGTTTGTCCCATACGTAGGACCGCCGCTGCATCCCACTCAACAATGTAGCCGCGCCCTTCTGCAGCAGGCCCCAGCGTGTACCAGAGCCCACTACTGCCAGACTGCATGGACACGCCATCAACACTACCGATACCGCCAGCACCGCCGGCGACGAAATTTGAGTAGCCATTGCTGGTGCCCGTTGTGCCGTCATAAAACGGCGTTGCATCCCCTTGGTCTCCTGTGTACCAACGGAATTTTTGATCAGAAGATGCGTTCGCATAATCCTTGTCATTCGCCCCCAGCCACACCCCATAGGATGTGCTCGTGCCAATGTTGGCTCGAATGAATTCGTTGGTTGCAGCCGAATCAATGCGAACTTGGTGCCCAGCCACGCCCGCTAAAAACACATTGCTAGCTTTTTGATTGCATTTCTCCCAAGTACCCCAATCCCAAATGGCAGACTTGTAAAACTTGCCCGAACCTGAAAAATACAGCAAGCCATTCGCGGCGGCATAGGCGCTGGCACGCGTGTCCAAGCTGCTGTTACTCAGCGTGGTGTCAAACTGCCATGTGGTACCTGACTTCGTGGCAGTGCCAAGCGGCACATTGCCGTCATAAACGACCAGTTGTTCTGAGCTGTTGAGGGCACGGCTAAAAGAGCCCGACAAACTCAGCGACACACTGTCTTGCGTCAAAGTGGTTGCGCCGGTGTAGCTCACATCGCCCGTACTGGCGTGATTGACGATGTTGCTCAAAGTAGGCGTCACGGTGGTGGCGGTGCGAAAGTCAAAGCCACCCGAGCCTGTAATCGTCAAACCAGCATAAGGGTTGCCCACACTATCAGCAAATGCGGTGGACTCCACCACCACGTAATAAGACGTATCTGCTGCCAAGCCCGTATAAGTCACGGTCGCTTTGGTACCTGAGCCATCCACCACAGCAGCAGACCCATTGAGGGTCTGCGCTACCTGGTTATTGTCCACACGCTTGATAAAGATGTTGCTGCTACCCAGTCCTTTGACGGCTTCATTGAACGTGAACACCAAATTACCCGACAGTCCGATCCCAGTGCTGCCATCGGCGATGTTGGTGCCGCTCAGCAAGGGCGCGGAGCGGTCAACGCTCACTGTCAATGCGCTTGACAGTGCGCTGGTGTTATTCACTGCGTCCAGCAACTGAGCTTGCAGCGTGTGCAGCCCCGCAGACAGCGAGTTGGCACTGTTCACGACGGCAAACCCATTGTTCACATCTGCCTGCACCAGGTTGACTGCATTGCCTACGGGCAAGCCATCCACATACAGCTGCACCTTGTCTCCAACCTGGGCCACGGTGCCTGTCAGTCCGACTTTCAAACCAGGGGTGGTGTCATCGGTCGTGCTGCCCGCAGCCAGTATGCTTTTGTAAATCCCCGCGTCATCCACAATCCCTAAACTTTGGGGCTGGCCAGGGGCGAGCAAGTCCAAAGTAAGGCTGAACGCTGCCGATACGGGGCTGGTACTCACCGTGTTGCCCACACGCACCGTGAAGCGATGCCCACCCCCAAGTAACAGTGGTGTGGTGATATCCACATAGGTGTTGGCGATGTCATCAGGGGTCAACACTCGGATGCCCCCCATCGCAACCCCGTTGTCGTAAAGCTGCACCCAATCATTCAGCGCCGCTTCCGAAGTGAGTTGAACGCGGACCACCGGCTGTGCATCGTTGCTACTGGCACCGCTGACAAGTTGCTCTACCACACCGATATCGTCGGTGACACGCGCAATGCTAGGTGCTAGGCTGCGCAAGCTCAGATCGGCATTGCTGGACACCAAATTACCCAACGCATCACTCAGCGCAGGCGTAGAAGCATTGCCTCTGAGCGTGAGCGCCACCACTTGATTAGCGGGCACCCCCGTCACACTGACTTGGTACTGGCGGTTATCTAGCGCCGTCACCGCGCTGACCGTGCCCACGCTGGCATGGAGGTGGCTGGTGGTCAGTGCGGTGTTCAAGTCCTCACTGAAAGTCAAGACGAAATTCAATACACCCCCGTCCGCATTACTGACCACACCGGTCACCACAGGTGCTTGGGTGTCAATGCCTTGGGTATCAAGTGCAGACAGATCTGCATTAGTGGTCAAGCTGTTGTTACACAGGTCAGACAGATAGGCAGGATATGCCGCATCGCCGCCTGCGGCAATGAAGCTCAAAGCAACAGTGGTGTTTTGCCAACCCACGGCAGGCGCCACGCTGACTTGGTAGTGCCGTGCGTCCACGGTTTGCACCTGCGTCACCGTGCCATGGGTAGCGCTGAAGTGTGCGGTGGCCGGGGCTGTTTTCAGGTCTTCGCTAAAAGTGACGGTGAACCGAATCACACCGTTGGTGATTTCGGCACTCACATCGTCACTGACCGAGGCGATGGTGGGGGCTAGCGTGTCGACCGTCTGACTGTCCATGGCACTCAAATCGGTGCTGGCTGCCACGGCATTGCCAACCAAGTCGGTCAGTTGGGTGACCCCGTCGCTGCCCAGCAGCGTCAAGGCAACTTGCCCGGAAGCAATACGTGCATAGGGCTGGACGGTGACCTTGTACTGGTTGTACCCCAGTGAATCGACCGCCGTGATAGCGCCGTTGGTAGCACTGAAGTGGCCCACCGTAGGGGCAATATTCAAAATTTCATTGAACGTCACGGTAAAAGACACACTGCCATTGGTGCTGGCAGCGTCCACATTGTCTGTGACCGTGCTGACAAAAGGTGCCAACGTGTCCACCGACTGTTCGTCCAGACTGCTCAAGTCCGTGCTCGCGGCCATGACGTTACCGTAACGGTCTGTCAACACCGTTGTGCCATCCGAATTCAGGATGCGCAAAGAAACGCTGGCCGAAGCCAAACCATCATCAGGCCTGACAGAGACTGCGTATTGATTGTCCCCCATCGCCCTGACCGATGTCACTTGACCACGATTGGCATAGAAGTGTCCAGATGTGAGCACTTGGTCAGACGCAAATGCTTCACTCAACGTGACATAGAAAATCACCACGTCGTTAGTACTACCGTTGGCGATGCTGTCTGTCACAGCGCGAACAACAGGGGGCTGCGTGTCAACTGCTTGAGTGTCCAAAGCACCCAAGGCCTGACTGGCAATCAAGTTGCCCGCTAAGTCTTTGACGCCTGTTGCATTGACAAAACTCAGGGACACATTGCCAGTCGTGTCACTTGGTGATGTCACTGTGACTTGGTAGTGCGTGTCATCAATTTTTGAGACCCCAGCAACCGTGCCAAGACTGGTCGTGAAATGAGAGATGCCCAACACTTGGTTGAGTGATTCGCTGAACCCCACGGTGAAACGGATATCGCCTGCACCCACAACAGTTGCCAATACGTCGTCGCTGACCGCCGTGATCGTGGGGGAAGTGGTGTCCACCACCACCGTCTGGCTAGTGGTCAATGCAGCGCTGGAAGCAGAGGGTGGGCTGGCGACTATCGTGGCGGTGTAAGACTTACCGTTTGTTAACGCATTGGCGGCAATTTGCCCCGTCCAGTTGCCACTGGTGGTGTCGTAGCTATTCAGAGTGGCGTTCACCGTAGTGCCGCCATCCACTGGCACCAAACGCACGCTAATGTTGCTTTGCACATAACTGCTAGGTGAGCCTGCGATGGTGCCTGAGAGTGCGATCACACCCGCAGCTTCTGTGGCATTGACGCGCCCATCGCCCGCAACTGTTGCCATGCTGATGCTAGCCGTGGCAGTGGCGAAGTCCCAGCCAGCTGTGCCCGTGGTGCTTTGTCCCGCGTAGTTGTTGCCCGCCAAGTCCTGAAATGCGCCTGCGCTCACCGTCACGTAATAGCGCGTACTAGCACTCAGTCCACTGTAGGGAATGCTCACCAAGGTCGCAGACCCCGTGCCTATGATGCTGGCACTGCTGGCATCCAATGTGGCCACCGTGCTGTTGTCGCTGACTTTCTTGATGAAGACATTGGCGCTGCCGTTGGGCCTGACCGTCTCGCTGAAGTTCAAAATCACATTGCCAGAGATATTCGCATTGGTCGCCCCATCTACAGGCGCACTCAAACTTGCGGTGGGGGCTGTGGTATCTACTTTGTACGCCGCGTTGTCATTGATAGACGAATGGGTCAAAGTTGCCGTCACACCAGAGAGACTTTGAATACTGCCGCCATTGAGTGACAGCTTGTTCGCCTCAATGGATATGCCGTTGGCATCGTTTTGTCCAGTTTGAATGGTGTAGGTGAACACCAGTTGTTTGCTACCTGAGCCACTGACATAGTTAGCCTGCACTGACGTGCCACCAATATTCAAACCCAGCTGCGGTGTGCCGCTCACCACCACCGCTTGGTCGTAAGTCAGCGTGGCACTGACGGTGTCGCCTGCATTGAGAAAATCATTGGCCCACCCCGTGGATGCGGTCAACATCAGCGCATTGGCGTACGAAGGCAGGGTGACACTCTTGATGCCATAACCTTGAGCCGAATCACTGTTTGCCAGACTATTACCGTACCCCCCTGCATTGAAGTTGTAATTCAAGTCTGTGCTCTCCGCATATTTAGCTGCCAAGGCATACAACTGAATACTGTCCCCGCTGTTTTGCATGCGCATTTGCACGCCTTTGAGGTAAATCCCATCTTGGATCACAACCCAGAATGTTTTTTGTCCTGGCACACTGACATCAACCAGCGAAGCACGGCCAGTTGTTATGTTGCTCCCGATAAACCCACCATTGAGTACAAAAGTCAGACTCGCAGGGTCAATGTCAGCGACCATTCGATTGACATTGACTGAAGTCGCTGAGCCGCCTAGATAACCATTCACCGTGATCAAACCCGCTGCAGGACCAGCCGTTACAGGAGCAGCCGTAGAAATCGTGAACGCCAACTGAGCATCGGCGCTGAAATGCCCAGCAGCATCGCTTTGACGAGCCAGCAAAGACTTGGCGCCATTGCCGCTCAAAGTCAAACTGGTGCCACTGCCTGCACTCCAAGTGAACCCTGCATCCGTGCTATATACCCATGTCGCTCCGCTCACCAGACCACCGACATTGACCACACCACTTTGGGTGATGGCATCCGCGTTGCTATAGCCACTGTCGTTGGCAAGCGTCAACACCGGCGCATTCAATACACCACCAGTCACCACCGCCGTCGCGCTCGAGGTGAGGCTCTCAGCCGTGCCGCCGTTGTCGGTGTAGGCGGTTTTGACGGTGATGGTTTTACCGACCTGCGCTTGGGTGAGCGTGAAGCTCGCCCCTGTGGCGCCCGCGATGGGGA
>NZ_JAVKLW010000107.1:0-6051 GCF_031538885.1 Limnohabitans sp. | reverse complement strand
TGGTAGCTGATTGCGCCCGCCCCTGTGACCGGGATGCCGTCTGCGTCTGCAAGGGTGTGGCTGGCCGTCAAGGTCTGCCCTTGTGTGGCCGTGCCCGTGATGCTCACGCCGCCTGTGGGCGCGTCGTTCAGGTTGGTCACGTTGATCGTGATGGTTTGTGTGCTGCTGTTGCCCGCAGCATCGCTGGCTTTGACTTTGATGACGTAAGCGTTGCTATTGCCTGCGCTGCCAGGCACCTCATAGTTCGGGCTGGTCTTGAAACTGATCGCACCTGTTCGGGTATCGAAATTGAACAAACCATCGTCAGCACCACCTGCCAGCACATAGCTGGTGACAGCGACGTTGTCGACGGCGGCGGCGATGTAGGCAGCGCGGGTGGCGTTCTCTGCAAAGCTGACGGTTTTGCTGGTTCCGCCTACGAAGGTGGGCGGGATTGTGTCAGCCGCAGGCGGCGCGGGATTGACGGTGACAGCAAAGGTTTGCTCTGCGCTGAGGTTGCCACTGTCTGTGGCAACCACGGTGATGCGGGTGGCACCACTGGTGGCGCGTGTGGGTGTGCCTGAGATGTGGCCTGTGGTGGCGCTAAGTACCAAGCCCGCTGGCAAGGTGCTGCCAGCTTTAAGGCTGTAGCTGAGTGCGTCCCATGCATCCACGTCAGTGAATTTGCCAGACAGGTCAACGTCTGCCATGGCTGCGCCCACCGTGGCGGTGACGGGGGCGACCACGCCATGGGTGGCCGGGGCTTCGTTGACATTGCTGACGTTGAGGGTGTAGGTAACCGCAGGCGTGGACGCACTGCCTGCCACGCTGCTGTCTTGCGCGGCAACGGTGACGGCGTAGCTAGATTTGGCTTCGAAGTTGAGGGCTGTGCCAGCTTTGAGGTAGAGGGCTTGGCCGTCTACCTCAAAGTAAGCAGCGTCCGCGCCACCTAAGGTGTAGGTGTTGGTGCCAACGCCATCCGCGTCGGTGACAGCTAGGTCTGCAACCTTGATGCGGGCGCTGGCGGGGGTGTTCTCGGCGATGTTGTGGTTCGCCAGCGCCGTGGGGAGGGCGACGGCTGTAGGGGCCGTGTTGATGCTTGAAACCGCTTGCGTGGTAGCAGTGATAACAGCATCTACAAGCGTTATGTTGGTCGCCCCCTCTGATTCAGCCGTCTTCACGGCAGCGACAGCCACCCTGTTCATCTCAAATACCGCCTCAGGGCTTGTCACCGCAACGCCTGCGGCGCGATAGTCTGTCGCCGTGGGCGCGTTGTCAGGGGTGGGTGTTTGCGCAAAGTTGGCCACTTTGGCGGACAACATGGTTGCAGCGAGGCCCGTGGTGTTATTGGCGCCTAGTTTGACCACCACCTTAGGCGTGGCGCCTATGGCCCCTGATATTGCTATGTCAACGTTGGAGGCCAGTGCAGTGAGCACCGTGTTAGCGGCGGTGACGGCAGCAGCAACTTTGTCTTGCGCAGAGCCTGACGTGGATGCACTTGCACCTGTACTTGCCACTTTGACCTGCTCAAACACAGCTTTGAGCACTTGACCATAGAGGTCTGGCACCACACTGGGAGCAACCCCTGTGTCATTACTGCCCACTGCAACGGTGGCTTTGGGAGCGATTTGCTCTAAAGGAATTGTGCCGTCCCCCAAGCTCAAAGCCTTGGCAAAGGCGGCACTGGTGGCTTTGACTTGCGCAGACGTGATAGCCAGGCCTTGCATGGAAGCCAATTTGCGCACCAACAAGTCGGTGACATGCGTGATATTGATGGTGTTTGACCCAGCCTCTGTCAGCGTCGCAATCGCACTGACAACACCCACAAACTCTCTTGGAACTCCGTCTTCGCCAATATAGTCTGGCTTGCCGTCAGACACCCCCACCGCATCCACACGAATCACACCGTTGACGGGCATTTTGCTAAGGCTGACGGCGAACGAGCCATCGGCCTTGGCGGTTTCTGAACCTAAAAGGTTACCGTCGACGTCGTAGACCTTGATAAGCAAGTTATTGCCCTTAATCAGCGGCCCTAAGGTAACAGTACCGCTGACACTGCTTGTTGCGGGGGCAAATGTAGCAGCCAATGAGCCGCCACCATGCGAGAGCGCAACAGCACCCGCACCAACATTCGGCGCAAGCTCGGGCCAACTCCACATGCCACCCATAACGTTGTTTTTGGAACTAGGGGTGACTGTTGCAGCTTCACCCTCATCCACGTCCAGTGTTGGCAACGCGCTGACAGTCTCTGCGGTCGTAGCTGTGACGGGCGTGTAGGCGCTGCTACTAGGCTGCTGCGCCTCAGCTTGGGCCAAGATAGCCAAGGCTTGGTCGGCCCATGCGTCGTCTGCGTCTAAAGTGGCATTTTTTTGTGGGCCAGTCCGGCCTGGTTTGCCAGGGAGTTTGCTTACTTTGACAGGCGGTGTTGTTTCAAATGGGGGCACATGAGGCGCCTTATCCGTAGTGGGTTGAACTAAGTTAGGTGCAAAGGTCGCGAGCGGTATGCTGACGTCGTCAAACACCAAAAAGAAGCTCGAGTTGCTCTGGCGTTTGGCGTTGACGCCTTTCAGTATCAACACTTCATTTTTTTTTATTTGGAACAACAAATCCTCACCACGCCAAGTGGCCGCCTGAATATCACAGGCAGCGACACCAGACACGCGGAGGGTTTGGTGCGATTGATTCTGTGGCGGGTTTTGAACTTTGATTTTCATAAAATAGGAGCTTGAAAATGATCAGCGGATTCGAGCATGAAGTGCGCCTGTGTTTAACGAGGCATGGATACTCCATGAGACGTCTTGAATCCCAATCGCTTTCTGGGGCGATGATTCAATTTGCTTTTGATTATAAGCAACTTCGCACCGAAGACGGTCTCCATGCGCCGCTTCAAGCTAATGTGGGTGAAGAAACCGACATTTTGCGCATGCTTGCCCAGGTGGACGCCAAGCTGGGGCGCATGAGCGCGGCCCATGGCGGTGCGGGGGCAACATCGTCACCCTGCAAAGCCCGTCGCCAAAACTTGGCGCAAGTAATCGACAAACGCCGCCACCGCGCGCGGCACATGCGGTGAGTACGGGCGAATGGCATAAATCTGTTGGGCAAACGCGTCCACCAACTTCCAGCCTGGCAACACCTGCACCAACTTGCCTTGCTGCAAAGCGGCCTGTGCGCTGAAGTCTGGCAACAAGGCGATGCCCAAACCGGTCAACGCCGCTTCGCGCAAAGCCTCGCTGTTGTTTGCGGCGAGTTGGCCCGTCACGGGCACGGTGATGCGTTCGTCATGGGCTTTGATTTTGGGTTTCACACGCGCCAGCGTCCATGTGGGCGCGTCTTGCGCACGCAGGTAATGCAAGCAGTTGTGGGCTTGTAAATCACTCGGGCGCTGTGGCGTACCCGCACGGCGCAAATAACTTTTGCTGGCCACCAACACCGAATGCGTGCTGCACAAAGTCCACGCCACATGTGTGTCGGGCGGGCGGGCGGTGTGGCGAATAGCCAAGTCAAAACCTTCGGTCGCCAAACTGCTGAGGCGGTCCGCCATGTCCAGCTCGATGCGCACCTCGGGGTATTGACGCAAAAAATCAGCCAAATGCGGCGCGAGCTGCTGGCGCGCAAAGGCCACGGGCGCGGTCACCCGCAGCAAGCCACTGGGCACGCCGGCCAAGTCGCGCACTTGGGCAAAGCTGTGCGCGATTTGCTCAAACGAGGCCCGGGTGTCATCCACCAAGCGTTGGCCCGCTTCGGTCAAACGCACACTGCGCGTGGTGCGCTGCACCAGTGGCACACGCGCGGCGCGCTCTAGCTCGGCGATGCGTTGGCTCATGGCCGCCTTGCTCACACCCAAGCGGGCCGCGGCTGCCGTGTAGCTGCCTTGCTGCGCCAGCACACTCAACCAATGCAGGTGGTGCCAAAGTTGACTGATTTTTTGATCATTCATGGCTTGATTGTTCACTATTTTGAACAATCAATTCAACCTTTGGTGCTTGTTCAATGCCAAAGCCCTACCTACACTGCGTCATCTTTTCAAAACACCGAGACACACCATGACACACACACACATCGCTCATTACATCAACGGTGCCGTTGCCAATGGCAGCAGCACTCGCACTCAGCCCGTGTACAACCCCGCCACCGGCGCCGTCACGGGCGAGGTGAGTTTGGCCAATGTGGCCGATGTGAATGCGGCCGTGGCTGCCGCACACAAGGCCTTCCCCGCTTGGGCCGATACGCCCCCGCTGCGCCGTGCGCGTGTGATGTTCAAGTTCTTGGAATTGCTCAACGCCAACAAAGACAAACTGGCCCACATGATCACGGCCGAACACGGCAAGGTGTTCACCGATGCGCAGGGCGAGGTCAGCCGTGGCATCGACATTGTTGAGTTCGCCACAGGCATTCCCCAGCTGTTCAAGGGAGACTTCACCGAGCAAGTCTCCACCGGTATCGACAACTGGACCATGCGCCAGCCCCTCGGCGTGGTGGCCGGCATCACCCCTTTCAACTTCCCCGTCATGGTTCCCGCTTGGATGTTCCCCGTGGCCATCGCCGCAGGCAACACCTTTGTGCTCAAGCCCAGCCCGATTGACCCCACCCCCGCGCGTTTCATGGCCGAGCTGCTCAAACAAGCGGGACTGCCTGACGGCGTGTTCAACGTGGTGCAAGGCGACAAAGAAGCGGTGGACGCGTTGCTAGTTCACCCCGATGTGAAAGCGGTGAGCTTTGTCGGCTCCACGCCCATCGCCAACTACATCTATGAAACTGGCGCCCACCATGGCAAGCGCGTGCAAGCTTTGGGCGGTGCAAAAAACCACATGGTCGTCATGCCCGATGCCGACATCGACCAAGCCGTAGACGCCCTCATTGGTGCCGCCTACGGCTCTGCGGGCGAGCGCTGCATGGCCATCAGCGTGGCCGTGTTGGTGGGTGATGTAGCCGAGCGCCTCATGCCCAAACTGATTGAGCGCACCAGGGCCTTGAAGGTGTTGAACGGCACCAACCTCGCCGCCGAAATGGGGCCCATCGTGACTGACATCGCGCACAAACGCATCACCGGTTACATCGAACAAGGTGTGAAAGAAGGCGCACGCTTGCTGGTCGATGGCCGCAACTTTGACGGCGCACAAGCAGGCGATGGCTGCAAAGACGGCTTCTGGATGGGCGGCACCTTGTTTGACAACGTCACGCCTGACATGCGCATCTACAAAGAAGAAATCTTTGGCCCCGTGTTGAGCTGCCTGCGTGTCGCTGACTTGGCACAAGCCGTGGACCTCATCAACGCGCACGAGTTTGGCAACGGCGTGAGCTGCTTCACCCGCGACGGCAACGTGGCCCGGGAATTTGCACGCCACATCCAAGTGGGCATGGTCGGTATCAACGTGCCAATTCCAGTGCCTATGGCATGGCACGGTTTTGGTGGCTGGAAGAAGAGCTTGTTCGGAGACATGCACGCCTACGGCGAAGAAGGTATGCGTTTCTACACCAAGCAAAAGAGCGTCATGCAGCGCTGGCCTGAGAGCATTGGCAAGGGCGCTGAGTTTGTGATGCCGACGTCTAAGTAACTTGTCTTCGCTTGGGGTTGGCGCTGTTGCAACTGAAACAATCAACGCACACAAGCAAGCTACCATCCCTGCACACAACAACAAAGAGTTGAGACATTGGCATGAGTGACACCCAGTTTGACTACATCATCGTCGGCGCAGGCACGGCAGGCTGCCTGTTGGCCAACCGCCTCAGTGCCAACGCCAGCAAACGCGTGTTGCTCATCGAAGCAGGTCGCAAAGACGATTACCACTGGATTCACATCCCCGTCGGTTACTTGCATTGCATTGGCAACCCACGCACCGATTGGCTCTACACCACCGCACCCGACGCGGGCTTGAATGGCCGCAGCTTGCGCTACCCGCGCGGCAAGGTGTTGGGCGGTTGCTCCAGCATCAACGGCATGATTTACATGCGCGGCCAAGCCCGTGACTACGACCAATGGGCGGACATCACGGGTGACGCGCGTTGGCGCTGGGACAACGCGCTGCCGTTTTTCAAACTGCACGAAGACCACCACGCAGGGGCCAACGCCAT
>NZ_JAVKLW010000106.1:0-35732 GCF_031538885.1 Limnohabitans sp. | reverse complement strand
GAAACCGTGACGGATGAGGAATTGACTATGATTGAAAACCGATTGAATCACCGCCCCAGAAAGCGACTAGGATTCAAGACACCTCACGAGGTATTCCATGCCTCGTTAAAGCGTGTTGCACTTCGTCCTTGAATCCGCCCCGTTTTGACGGGCGCTGGTTCTGGGTTTGGTTTGCAGCGCGCCCTGATGTAGGCGCCAAACTCAAGGCCGATTTACGGGCTTGATCGAGAAGAAAAAATAACCAAAGCCTCGCTCTCGCGGGGCTTTGGTTTGAGTGCGCTGTGTGAAGGAGTTGAATTGGCGCTTGGCTCTGCCGAATCAGGCAAAATTGCCCGCTTTGACGAATTTGACCGACTGAAAACATGCAAAAAATTACCCGCCAATTGGCGGACGAAATCAAGATCTCCGAAGCACAAGTTCGCTCTGCCGTTGAGCTGCTCGACGGGGGGGCCACCGTACCGTTCATTGCCCGTTACCGCAAAGAGGTCACGGGCGGTTTGGACGACATCCAATTGCGCGAACTCGAAGCACGCCTGAGCTACCTGCGCGAGTTGGAAGACCGCCGTGCTGCGGTCATCAAGAGCATTCAAGAACAAGGCAAACTCACGCCCGAGTTATTAGCGGCCATCGAAGCCGCACCGACCAAACAGGAGCTGGAAGACATTTACTTGCCCTTCAAGCCCAAGCGCCGCACCAAGGGCATGATTGCCAAAGAAGCGGGTTTGGAGCCCTTGGCCGACCAACTGTTTGCCAACCCCGCACTGAACCCCAATGTAGAGGCCGAAGCCTTCATTCTGCCCGCCGAAAAAATCGAAGGTGCCGATTTCACGACGGTAGCTGCCGTGCTCGATGGCGTGCGCGACTTGTTGAGCGAGCGCTGGGCTGAAGACGCTGCGTTGGTGCAAAGCTTGCGCGAGTGGCTGTGGAGCGAAGGCTTGTTCCGCAGCAAGCTCGCTGCCGGCAAAGACGAAAACAACCCCGATGTGGCGAAGTTTCGCGACTACTTTGATTACGACGAGCCCATTGGTCGCGTGCCATCGCATCGCGCCTTGGCCGTGTTCCGTGGCCGCGCGCTGGAAATGTTGGATGCCAAACTGGTCGTGCCCGAGCCACAGGCGAGTGCCAATGCCAAGTCCGAAGCGGGCATGCCAGCGCAGCCGAAGGCGACTACGCCCTCATTGGCCGAAGGCAAGATTGCTTTGCACTTGGGCTGGAGCCATTTGGGCAGAGCAGGGGACGACCTGATTCGCAAATGCGTGGCGTGGACGTGGCGCGTGAAGCTCAGCCTCTCCACCGAGCGCGACTTATTCACCCGCTTGCGCGAAGAAGCCGAGAAGGTCGCCATCAAAGTGTTTGCCGACAACCTGCGCGACCTGCTGCTAGCCGCACCCGCCGGCCCGCGCGTGGTGATGGGCCTCGACCCAGGCATTCGCACGGGCGTGAAAGTGGCTGTGGTCGACGCCACGGGCAAGCTGGTGGAAACCGCCACCGTGTACCCACACGAGCCGCGCAAAGACTGGGACGGCTCGCTCTACACCTTGGCTAAACTGGCCGAGAAGCACGGCGTGAACCTGATTGCCATTGGCAACGGCACCGCCAGCCGTGAGACCGATAAACTAGCGGGCGAGTTGATCAAGCTCATGGCCAAACATGACGCGTCCAAAGTCATCGACAAAGTGGTGGTGAGTGAAGCCGGTGCATCGGTCTACAGCGCCAGTGAATACGCCAGCAATGAAATGCCAGATGTGGATGTGAGCCTACGCGGCGCGGCCAGCATTGCGCGCCGCTTGCAAGACCCCTTGGCCGAGCTGGTGAAGATTGACCCCAAATCCATCGGCGTGGGCCAGTACCAACATGATGTGAACCAAAGCGAACTCGCCCGCACCTTGGAGGCCGTGGTGGAAGATTGCGTGAACAAAGTGGGTGTGGACCTCAACACCGCCAGCGTGCCGTTGCTCACCCGCGTGTCGGGCCTCTCCACCACCACCGCCAAAACCGTGGTGCGTTGGCGCGAAGCCAACGGTGCGTTTGCCAACCGCCAACAGTTGCTCAAGGTCACGGGGCTTGGCGCCAAGACGTTTGAGCAAAGCGCAGGCTTCTTGCGCATCCGCGGTGGTGACAACCCGCTAGATATGACAGCGGTTCACCCCGAAACCTACCCCGTGGTCGAGCGCATCATGGCGCAAACGGGCAAGCCCGTGGCCGAGCTGATGGGCCGCGCCGACATGCTCAAAACCTTGAAGCCCGAGCTGTTTGCCAATGACACCGTGGGGGTCATCACCGTCAAAGACATCTTGAGCGAACTCGAAAAGCCAGGCC
The DNA here is from genome assembly GCF_031538885.1 of Limnohabitans sp. GTDB lineage: Bacteria > Pseudomonadota > Gammaproteobacteria > Burkholderiales > Burkholderiaceae_C > Limnohabitans. The sequence goes on along the minus strand of NZ_JAVKLW010000106.1, from coordinate 33,413 downwards.
GCGACCCGCGCCCCGACTTCAAAGTGGCCAAGCTGCAAGACGGCGTGGAAGACATCAAAGACCTGAAGGTGGACATGGTGCTCGAAGGCACGGTCAGCAACGTGGCTGCCTTTGGCGCGTTTGTGGATTTGGGCGTGCACCAAGACGGCCTGATTCATGTGAGCCAACTCAGCAACAAGTTCATCACCGATGCCCGCGAAGTGGTGAAGACGGGCGACATCATCAAGGTGAAAGTGTTGGAAGTGGACGTGGCCCGCAAACGCATCAGCCTGACCATGAAGCTAGACGCTGCGCCTGCTCGTAAAGACGGCCCACGCGACAACCGCTTTGAACACGCGGGGCGTGATAATCGCCAGCGTGGTGGAGCAGGTGGTGGTGGCGGCTACAGCAGTGGCTACACCGCACCGCCGCAGGCAGCGGCGGAGTCGGCGATGGCGAGTGCGTTTGCTAAGTTGCAGGGTTTAAAAAAGTAAACACGAGGCCATGCGTTGAAAGCCCTGCACATCTACGCTGGCCCCAAAGCCTTGGCCCACATCGAGGCCAATGGTTTGAAGCCTGAACACATCGCTGTCATACCTGGTGCAGCGGGTGGACCCAAGGGCTTGATCCTTGGGCCAATCGACCGCTTTTTGTTTGGTGAGTGGTTGCCGAAAAGCACGCAGCCCATCGACTTGGTGGGCGCATCCATCGGTGCGTGGCGCATGACCACGGCGTGTTTGGATAACCCCGTGCAAGGCTTTGATCGCCTGTCGCACGACTACATCCATCAAGACTACAAAGTACCCGAAGGCCAAAAGCGTCCCAGTGCCAAACAGGTAAGTGAGGCATTCAGCCAAACCTTGCAAACGTTTTACGGCGGCCATGTGGCTGAAGTGCTGAACCACCCCCGCTACCGCCTGCATGTGGTGGCCTCGCGTGGCAAACACATCTTGAACCATGAGCATCCGCTGCTCACGCCCTTGGGCTATGCAGGTGCATATGTGTGCAACGTTGTGCAGCGCAAAGCCATGGGTGCGTGGCTGGAGCGCGTGATGTTTTCTACGCGAGGCAATCTGCCATTCGATACCAGCGACTTTGCCACCCAGCACATGGCGCTGAACGAGCGCAACTTCATGGCCGCGCTGCAAGCCAGTTGCGCCATCCCATTTGTGCTGCAAGCAGTGCACGACATACCCGACGCCCCGACGGGCGCGTATTGGGATGGCGGTATCACCGACTACCACCTGCACCTCAACTACAAGGGGCTGGTGCTGTACCCACACATTCAACAAGCCGTGGTACCTGGCTGGCTCGACAAAGCGCTGAAGTGGCGGCATAAGTCCACCGCTTTTTTAGACAACACCATCGTCTTGGCCCCCAACCCCGAGTGGGTCAAAACCTTACCCAATGGCAAGCTGCCAGACCGCAGTGACTTTGTGACCTATGCCTCAGACTTTGAGGGACGGGTGAAGGTGTGGCAAGCTGCTGCGGGTGCGAGTGAGCAGTTGGCAGAAGAGTTTTCGCAATGGTTGGCCAACCCGTATATGGCAGCCGTGCATCGTCTGTAAGGAGTCACCATGCGTCAAGCTTATGTCGTCGGTCAAATGACCGTGAAGAACCCCACGAAATGGGCTGAGTACCGAGGCCAAGTCCTGGCCACTTTGGTGCCGTGGCACGGTGAGCTGGTGTTTCGTGGTGATCAGGTGAGGGCACTCTCGGGCGACTGCCCGCATGCCGACATCGTGGTGATTCGTTTTCCCTCGCTGACCGATGCTGATCGCTGGCATAACTCGGCGGCATATCAAGCATTGATTCCGCTTCGTCAAGAAGCCGCCGATGTGGTGCTGACCACTTACGAGGCCCTTGGATGACTCACCGACGTAACCCGCAAAGCCTGCTCACCCTCGCCATGCGTGACGTGCTGCACGCGATAGCCAAAGCAGGGCGCCCGCCCATCGCCTTGTTGACGCCTGAGCAAGCCAAGCAAGCCTTCGCACTCGGCGCAGGCGTGTTGGAGGTGAACGCACACAAAATGGTGCGTGACGACACACTCCACATTCCTGCCCGCGACGGTGCAACCTTGCGCGCCAAGCTGTGGGCCGAACATGCGTCACCTCATTTGCCCGTGTTGCTGTACTTTCATGGCGGCGGTTTCACCGTCGGTAGCCCTGAAACGCACGAAGCTTTGTGCAAACACTTGGCCCACCTGGCGCACTGTGCGGTGGTGTCGCTGGACTATCGCTTGGCCCCAAAGCACACATTCCCCACCGCACACAACGACGCGTTCGATGCCCTGCAATGGTTGGCGGTCAACGCCGCCAGCCTCGGGCTAGACGCTACACGCATCGCCATTGGCGGTGACAGTGCAGGGGGCACTTTGACCGCATCGACTGCCATTGCAGCGCGTGATGCGGGCATTGACTTGAAGCTGCAACTCATGTTCTACCCCGGTTGCTCACCCGAGTATTTGGCGTCGGCGCACACGTTTGAGAAAGGTTTTTTGCTGGAAAAAACCAGCATCGAATACTTTTATGGCCACTATGTACCTGACCTTGAAGACCGCCAAAATCCACGCTTTTCGCCCATGTTGGCCGATGTGACGGGCGTTGCCCCAGCATGGCTAGGCTTGGCCGAATGCGATCCACTGGTGGATGAGGGCGGGGCCTATGCCGACCATCTGCGCTTGAGCGGTGTACCGGTAGACCTGGAGATTTACAAAGGCGTGGTGCACAGCTTCATCCAAATGGGGCGTGTTATTCCCGAAGCGTTGACAGCACATGCGGATGCAGCACGCGCGTTGAGACACGCATTTGGGTTGTGAGCCAAGCGCGATGACTTATATCGAAATTGGCGAATGGTCTGTGATGCAAAACGCTGCCCAAGCGGTGCGCACGGCTGTGTTTGTGCATGAGCAAGGCATTGCCCCCGAGGATGAATGGGATGCGGATGATGCGACGGCGTTGCATGCCGTGCTGTTCGATGAGCGAGGCAAACCCGTAGGCAATGCGCGGTTGTTGCGGCCCTTGGGTCAGGTGGCCAAGGTAGGGCGCATGGCCGTGTTGCGCGAAGTGCGGGGGCATGGCTGTGGTGCGCGTCTGTTGCAAGCGTTGTTGCGAGAAGCCCGCAAGCAAGGCTTCAAAGAAGTGCGCCTGAGTGCGCAACGCACGGCAGAAAGTTTTTATGCAACACACGGTTTTACCGTGATGGGCGAGCCGTTTGAGGAGCTGGGGATTGCTCACATAGAGATGCGTCTGAGCTTGGTTTAGCAGCACCTGCAACCATGTGAAAATAACTGTTAGTTAAAACTCTAAGAAACATCCTGTTATGAAAACCGCACAACGTTTTTTACCTGCGACTTTGGCCATCGTCAGCGCAATGTCGTTCAGCGTGCATGCCACTGCGGGTGACTTGAGCCATGTCAGCGCTATCAACCAAACTGAGTTTTTGGGACTGAGCAAAGACTTGGCCGCTGTGACAAGCACCAAAGCCATGACTGCCGCGGCGCCCTTGGGTCTCACAGGTTTTGACATCAGTGCCTCAACCGCCACGACCAAAATTCAAGACAGCTCAGCTTGGGCCAAGGCTTCTGGGAGCAGTGAGACGAACGTGATGCAAACCAAGTTATCGGTCAGCAAAGGCTTGTCCGGTGGTTGGGATGTGGGCGGCTTTGTGTCCAAAGTGCCTTCGACCCATGTGTCAGTGGCTGGCGTGCATGTGACATACGCTTTGCTGCAAGGCAACGCCATCAGTCCTGCGATTGCTGTGCGTGGCAGTCACAGCCATATGGGCGGTGTGTCAGGGATGGATCTCAACAACACGGGGCTTGATGTGTTGATTTCCAAGGGCTTTGTGGGTTTCACGCCTTACGCAGGTGTGGGTACGGTTTACTCAAGCGCCAGTGCCACAGGCAAGAGCGATGAAAGTTTTACACAGAGCAAGTCATTTGTGGGTTTGAGCTGGAACATTTTGTTGGCCAATCTCTCAGCCGAGTATGACCGTACTGGAAAAAACTCAACCGTCGGTTTGAAGGCGGGTCTGCGCTTTTAAGTTATGTGGGGCATCGCGTACGACGTCTCAAATGTCGTCGCGCAACGCATAAGGCAGTGGCAGTAGGTTGACCGCTGGGCCATCTGCCACACCCAAATGCAAGCTGCTGTTTTCCGTAGCGCTGAGTTGCAGCTCGACCACTGCGACATGATTCACGCCATCCGTCGCTGCCTGCGCCACCAAGCCGCAGGGCTGGGTGGCATCCACACAGGAGAATATTTCTTGGCCCGCCTTCATGGGCGATGCGCTCTGCACGATGAAGGCACGACGTTTCAAGGTGCCGCGGAACTGGCTGCGTGCCACCACTTCTTGTCCGGGGTAGCAGCCTTTTTTAAAGTTCACACCATCGACCGATTCGTAATTGAGCATTTGCGGCACGAAGGCTTCGAAGGTGGCTGACTCGACCCATGCAATCCCGCTCATCACTTCGCCCACTTGCCACAACTCGGCACTGAGTGCGGTACCTGTGGGAGGCGTCACTTCTTTGGGTGCCAGCCAGAAAGCGCGTGCTTGGCCCAAGGCAGGGTAGAGGGTGAGTACATCGACAACACCTACGGCGTAACGTTGCCAAGCGTCGATAGACAAGGCGGTCGTCTCTGCGGTGCTCACAGCTTGTGTCACCGCATCACCTGCCAGACCCAGCAACTGAAACTCAGCGCTGACATCGCTCAGTTTGGCCTTGGCGCGCAGCACAAACATGGACAGGCGTTTGACGGTTTGAGCGATCAAGTCTTTGCGGCAAATCAGCATTACTTCTTCCGCGCTGCGTTTGTAAACCACAAAGCTCGCTTGCATACGGCCTTTGGCATTGCAAAACGCGGCCAAGCGGCATTGCCCCTCTTTCATCAACAGCACATCGTTGGTGAGTTGGTTATGTAAAAAACTAGCGGCGTCTGCACCCGCAACTTGAATCAAGCCGAGGTGGGGCAGGAGCGCGATGCCGTTCAAGGGCATGGCAGGAGAAAAAGTAGTCAGAGGCATGGGGTGAATTATCATGCCTGCTTGATTAACGTGATTGGACACAAGGGTTGTGATGCGGCTCATCAAGCGAATCTTTTGGACAGGGCTGAGTCTGGCCCTTTTGCTGGTGGCGGCTTCTGGCTGGTGGGCGTTGACACCTTTGTCGCTGCCCACATCTACCGTGGATGTGTCGATTGAGCCTCAAACCCCTGTGCGCGGCATTGCCCAAGCTGTGGCCGATTCGGGTGTGCGCGTGCAACCACTGGTGCTGTATGCGTTTTTGCGCGCCAGTGGTCAGTCGCGCAAACTGCGCGCGGGCAGCTACGAGCTGAGCCAAGGCAACACGCCCTTTGACTTGTTGCGCAAGCTCACCCGTGGCGAAGAAAGCCTCAAAGCGATCAGCTTGATTGACGGTTGGACGTTTCGCCAATTTCGTGCGTCACTGGCTAAGGCTGAAGGTCTCAAGCACGATACGCAAGACCTCAGTGATGAAGTGCTGATGGCCAAGCTAGGTATGCTGGGCGTGGCCCCTGAAGGCCGGTTTTTCCCCGACACCTACACCTATGGCAAAGGCAGCTCTGAGTTGCATGTGATGGAGCGTGCAGCCAAAGCTATGACCAAGCAACTGGCGGCCGCATGGGGTCAACGCCAATCAGACATTCAAATCAAAACCATGGATGAGGCACTCATTTTGGCCAGTATCGTTGAGAAAGAAACTGGCCGCGAGAGCGACCGCACCACCATCAGCCGTGTGTTTCACAACCGTTTAGCAGCGGGCATGGCGCTGCAAACCGACCCGACGGTGATTTACGGCCTGTTTGACAACTTTGATGGCAATCTGCGCCGCGCCGATCTGCGCACCGACCACCCGTGGAACACCTACACCCGCAAAGGCCTGCCCCCTACGCCTATCGCCATGCCTGGGCGCAACGCGCTCAAAGCAGCCGTGCAGCCTGCGCCCAGCAACGCGCTTTACTTTGTGGCCAAAGGCGATGGCACAAGCTACTTCAGCGCTACGCTGGAGGAGCACAACGCTGCCGTGAATCGGTACCAACGTCGCCCGTCTGGCTTGGGTGTAAGCGCTGTAGGGCAGGGCAGTGAGCAGGCAAAATAGAAGGCTATGACAAAAACAGGTCTGTTCATCAGTTTTGAGGGCATCGACGGCGCGGGCAAGTCCACGCACATCGATGGCCTAGCCGCTGCGTTCAAAGCTCAGGGCCGCCAAGTCACACTCACCCGCGAACCCGGCGGCACGCCGCTGGCGGAGAAGCTACGCGAGATGGTGCTGCACGATGCGATGGATGCGCTGACCGAAGCACTCCTTATCTTTGCGGCTCGCCGCGACCACCTACAAAACGTGATTGAACCTGCTTTGGCGCGTGGTGATGTGGTGCTGTGCGACCGTTTCACCGACGCCACCTTTGCATACCAAGGCAGTGGCCGTGGTTTTGACTTAGGTGTGCTGCAACAACTCGAAACTTGGGTGCAAGCCAATTCGCATGGTTTGCGTCAACCCGATGTGACGGTGTGGTTTGAGCTTGACCCAGCCATCGCAGCCCTGCGCCTAGCCAGTGCGCGTGTACCTGACCGCTTTGAGGCGCAACCCATCGCGTTTTTCCAAAAAGTATCAGACGGCTATGCGGCTCGCGCCCATGCCGACGCACAGCGCTTTGTGCGCCTAGACGCGGCTCAACCCCGTGAAGCCGTGTGGCAACAACTCCACCAGCACTTTGTGCAACGCGGTTGGTTGAACCCTAGCCCCGTATGAGCGATACCGTGTCACAAACTAGGCCCGTCCTGAACCCTTGGCTGCAAGGCCAGCTCACCACACTGCTCGAGCGACGGGGCCACGCGTGGCTACTCCAAGGACCGTCAGGCCTCGGCCAATACACACTTGGCTTAGAGTTGGCGCGTGCTTGGTTGTGCGAAGCACCCACCAAGCAGGGCGCTTGTTACCAATGCCGCAGTTGCCACGCTGTGGACGTGCGCACCCATGCCGACTTATGCACCCTCATGCCAGAAACCTTGGCATTGGCATTGAGCTGGCCGCTCGACGAGAAAACCCAAAAAGATCTCGACGAGAAAAAACGCAAGCCCAGCAAAGAAATTCGTGTGGAAGCTGCACGCGACATGGTGGCCTTTAGCCAACAAACCCGCTCAGGCGGCTCGACCAAAGTGGTATTTGTGTACCCCGCCGAGCGTATGAACCATGTGACAGCCAACACCATCCTCAAAACACTCGAAGAACCCCCAGGTGAATGCCGCTTTGTGCTGGCCAGCGAAGCAGCGCACCAGTTATTGCCCACCATCCGTAGCCGTTGTCAAACCCACACCATGGTCTGGCCCACTGAGGCCGAAGCCTCGAGTTGGTTGCAAACGCAAGGCGTGCCCGCCGTAGATGCTGCCGTGCTGTTGCGTGCCGCCGGAGGTCGCCCAGAAGACGCGCTAGACCTAGCCAACGCTGGCCTGAAAGCTGCCATTTGGGCGGGATTACCCAAAGCGGTGCTGCGCGGCGATGTGGGCTCGGTGTCAGACGCCACACCTTCACAAGCCATTGCCATGTTGCAAAAGCTTTGCCACGATCTGTTGGCCGTGCGTACGGGTGCTGAGCCACGCTTTTTCGTGCTGGCTGATTTGCCCGCTGCGGGCACGATCAACTCGCTCACCCAATGGTCCAAAGACTTGATGGATGCGGCCCGAACCTCCGAGCACCCATACAACGCAGGCTTGATGTTTGAAGCCTTGGTCGCGCGGGCACAAACGGCCTTACGCGCCAAAGACTAAATAAAAGACATATGTTCACCGACTCTCACTGCCACTTGAACTTTCCAGAACTGGCTGAAAACATCCACACGATCCGCGAAGACATGGCCAAGGCCCAAGTCACGCGCGCATTGGTCATCAGCACCACTCTGGAACGTTTCCCTGAGGTGCATGGCCTCGCCACACGGTTTGATAATTTTTGGGCCACCGTAGGCGTGCATCCCGACAACGAGGGCGTGCAAGAACCTACCCTTGACGACTTGCTGACCCGCGCCACACTGCCCAAAGTGGTGGGCATTGGCGAAACCGGCCTAGACTACTACCGCTTGGGCGAACGCACCGTGGCTGATATGGAGTGGCAACGCGAGCGCTTTCGCATCCATATCCAAGCCGCGCAGCAAACGAAGCTGCCTTTGGTCATTCACACCCGCAGCTCATCCGCAGATACCGTGGCGATTCTGAAAGAGCAGGGCGAAAATGGCTCAGCGGACAGTGCAGGAGGTGTGTTTCACTGTTTCACCGAAACCGCAGATGTCGCTCGCGCTGGTTTAGACCTCGGTTTGTACATTTCGTTCTCAGGCATCTTGACCTTCAAAAATGCCCAAGACCTGCGTGATGTGGCCCAGTTCGTGCCGATGGATCGCATCTTGATTGAAACAGACAGCCCCTATTTGGCCCCTGTGCCATACCGAGGCAAAACCAACAACCCGTCTTACGTGCCCTTTGTGGCCCAGCAAATTGCTGAGATCAAAGGCATGTCTGTGGAGGCTGTGGCCAGCGCCACCAGCCGCAATTTTGATCAATTATTCAGCACTGTTTTAAAATGAGAAAATACTTTAAGTATTTTTTATATCTATATGTTTTTATTGGATATTCTTTATCTATTGCCGGTTCATATGATGACTTTATTTCAGCGCTTCATTTTGACCGCCCCGAAGTGATCCAAAAGCTGCTCGCCCGTGGCTTTGACCCAAATACCCCCAATGAAAAAGGTATTCCGGGCTTGCTTGTGGCGATTCAATCCGAAGCCCCCAAGGCGGCGTTGGTGCTGGCGCAGCATCCACAAACGCAAATTAACGTGCATAACCAGTCAGGTGAAACCCCGTTGATGTTGGCAGCCATCAATAACCAGCTTGAATTAGCGAAGGTACTCATCGACCGTGGTGCCGATGTGAACCGTGAGGGTTGGACACCGTTGCATTACGCCGCTACCCGTGGTCATCGTGAAATGATGCGTTTGCTGTTAGAGCATGATGCGTATATTGATAGCGCGTCAGCCAATGGCACAACCCCATTGATGTTGGCCGCTTATGCAGCACCGCCTTTGGCGGTGAAACTCTTGCTAGAGGAAGGCGCTGACCCCACACTGGCGAACAACGGTCAAGCGACCGCTCTGAGCTTGGCTTTGACGGCCGACCATCAGCAAAGCGCTTTCTACATCCGGACATTCATCGAGTCTTGGTACATACAGAATCCGCTGAAAGAATAGCCAGCGAGGATTTGAGAGGGACGCTAGTGAAATTTTTCTCTCTTCTCGCGGTGATTATTTTTTTTCAAAGAGATGTCGTTCAGATTTTATGAATGTTGTTTGAGCCTTGTAGGCGCTGGCATCACTTAGCTCACACGCTTCAATACACCACCCCATATCCGCAGGCAAGGTCTCTAGTTGTCGCAACTGCGCAATCGCCTCCGCATCCGTGCGGTACATATGCAGCCCCGCATGCGCTTGCAGGCAGCCTGCGCGACGCAGCACGACCTCGACAGGGAGCTTCATACCACTGATGTGCAGGTTGATGCCGCGCTCGCGCAGCATAGTTTCTAGTTTGGCGAGGCTTTCCACGCCAGTGGCGTCGATGCGGTTGATGGGCAGGGCAAATAAGCACACATGCGCCACGCTGGGATGCTGACCAAGGTGTTCCATCACGGCGCGCTCTAGGGTGCTGGCCGCGGCAAAGTCCAGCTCGGCGTCCATGCGCAGGGCGTAGAGGTGATTCGCCAAAGGCGGCAGTTGCCACAGGTGGAGGTCGCGCAGACTGCCGTCGGGGTGCAGACCCACTTCAATGATGCGCGGGTGCAAGCGCGTGTGCAAAAAATGACACTGGGCACAAACAACGCAGGTAAGCCCTGTGGCAACGCGCCCACCACGGCTGTGCCCAAGGCGTCGAGGCCTAGCGCCCAGCTCACGCCCGCTGCGCCCAGCACCACTATCAACACGGTGGGGAAGGTGGGCCGCCAGCGCCGTGCCAACACCAGCAGCACCAGCGTGACCACGCCAAACACCAAGCTGGCCCAGTCGATGCCCGCGCCAGTGCGGATGAATGTCAGAGCCGACGGCCAACCTTGTTGAAAACCCAACAGGGCAGGCAGCTGCGACGAGAGGATGAGCACCCCCGCGCCTTGTGTGAACGCCATCAACACGGGCGAGCTGACCAAGTTCAGCAGCCAGCCAAAACGCGCAAAGCCCAACACCACTTGCAGCACGCCCGCCATGAGCGAGAGCCACACCGTGAGGTTGACCCACTCGGCACTGCCGGGTGCGGCCATGCCACTGAGCGAGGCCGCAATCAAGATCGAGGTGAGCGCCGTCGGTACCACCGACAACCGAGCCGACGCGCTGAACAGCACCGCCACCAAGGCCGGCAGCAACGACGCGTAAATACCCGTGATGAGCGGCATACCCGCCAAAGCGGCATATGCCACGCCTTGTGGGATGACCATGAGGCCCACACTCAAACCCGCGAAGGCTTCGCTCTTGAGCAGGTGTTTGGAGAGGCGGGGCCAACTTAAAAAAGGCAGCCAGTGCTTTGCGGCGCGCATGCGCTTATCGTAACGGCTGCCTACACACAGGCGCGGGCAGGGTTTGCACAATGCTGCTTTTGATTGAGGTGATGGATGCAAGAGAGACCGCTTGATCGCAGGCACGGCAAGACACTGGGGCACCCCCTAAGCCACACGTTAGGTTACACGTTAGGCCATTGGCTCGGCTATGCGCTGGGCGCGGCTGTGTTGGCGGCGTGTCTGTGCGCGGCCACGCCTGCCTATGCGTGGCAAGGCGTGGTCACGCATGTGAGCGATGGCGACACCGTGTGGGTGCAACCGCTGCAAGGCGGCGAGGCGTACAAGGTACGGCTGCTGGGTATCGACGCCCCCGAGATGTGCCAGCCTTGGGGGCCGCAAGCACGTGCGGCTTTGCATGCGGTGCTGCAAGGCCAAGTGGTCGAGGTGCGGGCACGCACCCGCGACAGCTATGGCCGCTTGCTCGCGCAGCTCTTGCGCCAAGGCCAAGACGTGGGGGCGTGGATGGTGGGGCAGGGCTATGCGTGGTCGTACAGTTTTCAAAACCATGCAGGACCGTATGAGGCGCTACAGATGCAAGCGCAATCACAGCACTTGGGTTTGTTTTCAGATGGACGGGCCTTGCAGCCGAGGTGGTTTAGAAAGCGCTTTGGGTCGTGCCACTTGCCCACGCCCGACGCGCCGCACTGGAGCGCATTTTTTAGTGCTGTTCGCCGCACACAGGGCAGCTAGCGTTGCGTTGTAAACGCACTTCGTTCCAAGCCATGTCGCGACCATCCAGCATTTGCAGGCGGCCCGTCAGGCGCGAACCCATGCCAGTGATGAGCTTGACGGTTTCCATGGCTTGCATGGTGCCAATCACACCCACTAAGGGCGCGAGCACACCCATGGTGGAACACATCACTTCTTCGGGCGCTTGGTCAGGCGGGAAGATGCAGGCGTAGCAGGGTGATTGCTTGTCCCGTGCGTCATACACCGCGAGTTGACCATCTAGGCGAATGGCCGCACCCGACACCAAGGGCACCTTGTGCTTGACGCATGCCGCATTGACCGCTTGGCGGGTTTCAAAGTTGTCGCAGCAGTCCACCACCACTTGCACGGTAGACACCAGGGCATCGAGTTGGGCGGCGTCGAGTTGGCGCGCCACTGCGCTCACCCGTACCTCGGGGTTGAGGTCCAACATGGCTTGTGCCGCTGACGCCACCTTGGGCTGGCCCACACGTGTGGTGGTGTGGGCGATTTGGCGTTGCAGGTTGGTGAGGTCCACCACATCGTGGTCCGCAAGGGTGATGTGGCCCACGCCGCTGGCGGCAAGGTACAAGGCGACGGGTGAGCCCAGACCGCCTGCACCCACCACCAGCACATGGCTGTCGACCAGACGTTGCTGGCCTTCGATGCCCACCGCGTCAAGCAGGATGTGGCGCGAATAGCGCAGCAGTTGGTCGTCGTTCACCGCGAATTCACAAATGAATTACTTGTCTTTGCTCTCGGCAGGGCGCTCGGTTTGCGTTTTGCTGGCCAACACGGACTGGCCTTTGAGGCGTTTGATGGCTTGCTCCAACTGGAAGTCTTTGTCGCTGCCAAACTCGGGCGGGCGTCGCTCGCTATTGGGCTTTTTGGACTCTTCTTCCAAACGCTTCATGGCTTCTTCGCGGGCCTTTTCTTTTTCTTTTTCCTTTGTCGTGTCTTTGGCGTCTTTGCCTTGTCCGCTTTCTAAGTGCTTGTCCAAGTCGGCTTCACGCATGCGCAAAATCGCGAAAGGGCTGCCCTCGGCGGTGTCGTCCAGCAACACATCGGGCACGATGCCTTTGGCTTGGATGCTGCGGCCACTGGGCGTGTAGTAACGCGCGGTGGTGATCTTCAGCGCGGTATCGGGGCCGAGTTGGCGCACGGTTTGCACCGAGCCTTTGCCAAAGGTTTGGCTGCCCATGATGGTGGCGCGTTTGTGGTCTTGCAGGGCGCCGGCGACGATTTCGCTGGCCGAGGCCGAGCCTTCGTTGACCAGCACCACCAGTGGCACCGTGCGGTAGATGCCTTTGGTGTTTTGGTGCAAGCGTGCAATGGGGTCATTGCCGTTGCTGCGGCGGTAGAACTCAGGCGAGGCTTTGTAGACAAATTTGCTCTCTGTCAATTGGCCGTTGGTGGACACCACGTTCACGTTCTCAGGCAAGAACACGGCAGACACGGCCACGGCGGCGTCCAGCAAGCCACCGGGGTCGTTACGCAAATCCAGCACCACGCCTTTGAGTTTGGGGTCTTCTTTGTAGATGTCTTCTAACTTTTTGGTGAAGTCGTCCACCGAGCGCTCTTGGAACTGGCTCAGACGAATCCAGCCAAAGCCAGGCTCCATCACTTTGCCTTTGACGCTTTGTGTTTTGATTTCTTCGCGCACGATGTTCACGGGGAAGGTGCGGTTCTCGTCCTTGCGGTAGATGGTCAGCAGCACCTTGGTGCCGGGTTCGCCACGCATGCGTTTGACGGCTTCGTTGAGTGACAGGCCTTTGACGGCGGTGTCGTCAATTTTGGTAATCAAATCGCCCGACTTCATGCCTGCACGGAACGCGGGTGAGCCTTCGATGGGCGAGACGATTTTGATCAAGCCTTCTTCTTGCGTGATTTCAATGCCCACGCCCACAAAGCGGCCCGTGGTGCCTTCGCGGAACTCTTTGAAAGTCTTTTTGTCGTAATACTGCGAGTGCGGGTCGAGGCTAGCGACCATGCCAGTGATGGCGTCGCTGATGAGTTTTTTCTCGTCTACGGGCTCTACATAGTCGCTCTTGACCATGCTGAACACCGCCGCGAGTTGCTGCAACTCTTCGAGCGGCAGCGGCGCCATGTTGCCGCGTGCAGCGGTTTGCAACGAGACGGTGGTCAGTGCGCCGGTCAGTGCGCCGATGGCGACCCAGCCTGCAATCTTGAGTTTTTGACGCATATGCCCTTAAAGGTTGCCCTTGTGTGTGAGACGAATTTCAGAAGGCGCCCAATATACAACGCGCCTCAAAGGCGCGTTGTCCGAGCCGTGATTAGGCCTTGCCTTGTGTGGCGACTGAGGCCGCAGCTTTGGCGGCGGCCTGTGGGTCACCCAAATAGTAGTGACGAATGGATTTGAGGTGGTCGTCCAACTCATACACAAGTGGGATGCCATTGGGGATATTCAAGCCCACGATGTCTGCATCGCTGATGTTGTCGAGGTATTTCACCAACGCGCGGATGGAGTTGCCGTGCGCGGTCACCACGATGCGCTTGCCCGCCTTGATGGCAGGGGCCATGGACTCGTTCCAAAACGGCATGACGCGGGCCACAGTGTCTTTCAAGCATTCGGTCAGCGGCACTTGGCTGGGGTCGAGTTTGGCGTAGCGCGGGTCGCTGCGTTCGCTGCGGGGGTCGGTCGCTTCGAGTTCAGGCGGTGGTGTGTCGTAGCTGCGACGCCAGATCAGCACTTGTTCGTCGCCATATTGCTTGGCCATGTCAGCTTTGTTCAGGCCCTGCAAGCCGCCGTAGTGGCGCTCGTTCAAACGCCAGCTCTTGACCACGGGCAGCCAGGTGCAATCCATCTCGTCCAAAGCGAGATACAGGGTGCGAATGGCGCGCTTCAAGACGCTGGTGTAGGCCACATCGAACACATAGCCCTCAGCCTTGAGCAGCTTGCCCGCGTTCTTGGCTTGTTCGATGCCAGTGGGGGTCAGGTCTACATCGGTCCAGCCGGTGAAGCGATTTTCAAGGTTCCAGGTGGATTCGCCGTGGCGGATTAATACGAGCTTGTACATGGTGTAAATCAGCAGATTTAGTGAAAGATTGGCGGTGATTTTAGAATGCTGCTCTGACGCGATACTTTTACATCTTCTTTTTTTGTTTTTTGAACTGGACTCCCCCGTGAAATTTATTCTCGATAACTGGATGTTGTTGGCCGTTGCCTTGAGCAGTGGTTTCTTTTTGCTGTTGCCCGTGGTGCAAGGCGCAACAGCCACCGGTATTTCGCCCACAGAGGCGGTGCAATACATGAACCGCGAAAAAGGTGTGGTGGTGGATGTGTGTGGCGCCGACGAGTTCGCGCAAAGCCACATCAAGGGCGCAGTGAATGTGCCCTTGGACGAGGTGGAAGCTCGCTTGGACAAGGCGGTAAAAAACAAAAGTACGCCCGTCATCATGGTGTGTGCGGCTGGCGCACGCTCCAAACGTGCCCAAGCCATCGCGCAAAAACTGGGTTATGAGAAGGTGCATTCCCTGCATGGCGGGCTCAAAGCTTGGAAAGAGGCTAACCTGCCTATCTCTAAAGCTTAATTGGCCAACGCCTTACTACCTCGGAGACCACGTCATGCCCATCGTCAAGATGTACACCACCGCCGTTTGCCCCTATTGCATGCGTGCCAAACAACTGCTGAGCGCCAAGGGCGTGGCCCATATTGAGGAGGTGCGAATTGACACCGATCCCCAAGCGCGAGCCCACATGATGGCCATCACGGGCCGTCGCACCGTGCCCCAAATCTTCATTGGCGACACGCACGTGGGCGGTTGTGACGACTTAGTGGCTCTCGATGCCAAAGGTGGTTTGGCGCCGCTTTTGCAATCTTTAAGCTGACATAATTCAGCCTTCCCGATTTGCTGCCCGCTTCGGCGTGACCGACGCGGGCTTTTTTGTACTAGGAAAAAATCATGTCAGACGAACAACAAGCAACCCCTGTCTTCCAAATTCAACGTGTCTATTTGAAAGACATGTCCTTGGAGCAACCCAACTCTCCCGCCATCTTGACCAGCACGGCGCAACCCAGCGTGGACATCCAATTAGGCGTGGGCATGGAGCAACTGGCTGACGGCATCGTGGAAGTGACCGTCACAGCAACCGTCACCGCCAAGATTGAAGACAAAACCATGTTCTTGGTGGAAGCCAAGCAAGCTGGCATTTTTGAAGTGCGCAACTTGCCCGAAGACCAAATGGGCCCCGTCATGGGCATCGCTTGTCCGCAAATCATTTACCCCTACCTGCGTGGCAACGTGGCCGACGTGATCCAACGTGCTGGTTTCCCACCTGTGCACTTGGCAGAGATTAACTTCCAAGCCATGTACGAACAACAACAGCAGCAACAAGCCGCTGCCGCTGTGCAGTAAATTTCAAGTCAAACCAACGCCATGAAGATCGCCGTTTTAGGCGCAGGCGCGTGGGGTACTGCGCTGGCGGTCAATGCTGGCGCGCACCACACCGTGACGCTGTGGGCACGCGATGCGTCCCAAGCGCACACCCTGCAAGCCGAGCGCGTGAACACGCGCTACTTGCCTGAGCAGCCTTTCACCGCAGGCGTGCAAGTGTCTTCAGCCCCTCTCGGCCCTTGGTTGGCCGAGCAAGACTTGGTGGTCATCGGTTCGCCCATGAGCAGCTTGCGCGGCATGCTGACGCAGCTTGCGCCCATCTTGGGCAGTAGCGTGTCTGTGGCTTGGCTGTGCAAAGGCTTTGAAGCAGCGCAACCTGAAGCCTCGCAAGAGAATGCTGCTCGCGGCGGTGTTGGCTTGATGGCTCACGAAGTGCGCGCCCAAGTGGCCCCCAAACTGCGCGGCGGCGCACTCAGCGGCCCCAGCTTTGCGCAAGAAGTGGCACGCGGCATGCCCACCGCCTTGGTGGCCGCCAGCGATGACGCAGCGGCGCGTGGTGTCATGGTGCAAGCCTTTCACAACAACAGTCTGCGTGTCTACGCCAACGACGACATCGTGGGCGTGGAAGTGGGCGGTGCGGTGAAAAACGTGTTGGCCATCGCCACCGGTTTGTGCGACGGTTTGCAGCTGGGGCTGAACGCCCGCGCTGCGCTGATTACACGCGGCTTGGCCGAAATTACCCGCCTCGGTCTAGCACTGGGGGCCAAGACCGAAACCTTCATGGGCCTGTCGGGCTTGGGCGACTTGGTGCTCACCGCCACTGGCGATTTAAGCCGCAACCGCCAAGTGGGCCTGGCTTTGGCCCAAGGCATGACACTGCAACAAGCGGTCGATTCACTCGGCCACGTGGCCGAAGGCGTGTGCTGCGCCCGCACGGTGGTGCAACGCGCGCAGCTCTTGGGTGTGGACATGCCCATTGCGCAGGCAGTAGTGGCGTTGCTCGATGGCAGCATCACAGCCGCGCAGGCCGTGGCTTTGCTGATGGGGCGTAGGGCTAAGGGCGAATAAGCTCTTTTGCTGAGCTCGCTTCTCGTCTAGGGAATGAGCGGGTTCCTCATGCTGGGGTACCAGAAATCGTCACCCACCCATTCCCTAGACGAGAAGACTGCGGCACAGGTTTGTTACCCCAACCGCGCCACCTGGGCGCTGGCGCTTTCTAGGTGCGCTGCCAGCGCATCTACACATACCTCAAACTCTGCGCTGAAATCAGGGCACGTACGCAACGTGGCCAAGTAATTGTGCGCCATGGCCAGCGCCGTGCGCCAGTGCTCGTTGCGCACGCTGGCGTGCAGGGTGACGGTGGGCACAGTATCGGGTAGCTTGCCGCTGCTACTGGGGGCAAAGGCCATGGGCGTCATGTCGTAAGTGGGGGCGAGGTGGTAGGGGCGGCCGTGTTCTGACACAAATGACAAATTGCCACTGTGCATATCGGTGTTGCCCGTGAGCACGCCAAACGCCCACAGCACTTCGGCGGTCTCGGCCGCTTCAGGGGTGATCGCACCCATGGCAGCCAAGCGCTGCGCCACCACGGGCCACGGCTGGTGGGCTGCACCCACAAACTCGGCATCCAAAGCCGCCAACGACACCACAGCCTTGCGGCCCAGCGTGCCCACGCGGTCAAAGCGCCCAACCTCTAAAAAACGTTGGCCCTCAAAGTCCACCACGGCAGACTCAGCGGCGGCCACACCCGCTTGGCGCAAGGTGGTCAGTGCCAAGTGTTCGGCCAGCAACAAGTCACGCCAGCGTTGGCTGATGGGGCTGTCCAGCTTTTCGCTGAACTTCACCATCACATGTGCGGGGCCTGCACCCGTGTCGGCATAGGCGGTGAACTTGGGCTGCTCACCCCCCGCAGACGAGCCGGGTGCTTCGCCTTGCGACGCACCTATCGCCATGCGGGCATAAGCACTGGGTTTGTCGGCGTGGGTCAAGCACACGGGCTCGGGCGTAGCGATGAACTTGTCACGGGCGATGGGGCCTAGCAGCAAGTTGCCCACCAAATCGTGCCCGTGCACCAGCAGGGTACGCAAGGCGTGGCTGTCGGTCCATTCTTTGAGCGAGCTGGGCAGCCCCAGCTCGACGCCATAGCGCGTGGCATAAGCGCGGCCTAGGTAGCCCTGCGGGCGCATGTCCAGCAACCACCAAGGCAGGCCGTCGCTGTGCAGCTGCACCCCATCGGCCTGCGTGAACACAAAGCCATCGGGCCGCACGGGCGTGAGCACGCCCAGCTCTTTGAGCTTGCCCTCGGCATCCACCCGAAACACAGGCACATCTGCAAAACCACGGCCCGTGTCGCGCAGCGCATAGCGTGTGCCTTTTTTCTGGCCGACCTTCATCACCTCGCTGCCCATGGCCGCCAACACACGCGTGGCCGTGGGCTGGCTGATGCCCATGTCTTTGGCCATCTGCGTGCCCGACTTCGGGCCTGCGGCTAGGCGCAGGCGTAGCAGGTCGGTGTGGGTGGGCATGGGGTGTTTGAATTTAAAGATGAATTAAAAATAAATTATAAAAGTGAAAATTGAAGCTGCAATATGTACTTCATAAGTATTCTTGAGATATTTGATGTTGCTTGAAGCATTTAATTGGGCTTCTTATTCATTCATGCGTGGACGACTCTGCATCTCTTCAAACCCGCCCTTCATCACTTATCTATCGGGGTTTGACTGTTCAGACTAACCGAGCCACTTCTCTAGAACGAGTGTCTTTAAATAATTATGTTTCATGCAGTTGAATTCAAACCTCCAAGTTATCAATCAACCTAGTCTTCCCCAACTTAGCCGCCCCCAACGCCACCAGCGACTCAGCGCAGGGGCCGGTTACGGGTGACAAGTCATGCTGGCGGCGCAGGGTGATGTAGTCAGGGGCCCAGCCGCGCGCACGCAAGGCATCCATCGCCGCAGTTTCTAAAGCCGCTACATCTAGCTGGCCTGCCGCGTTGCCGGCACGTGCGGCCGCAGCCAAGCCTTTCAAAGCCATCGACAGTTGCACGGCTTCGACCCGTTCTTCGGCGCTCAAATAGCCGTTGCGTGAACTCAAAGCCAATCCGTCTTCGGCGCGGCGGGTTTCTGCGCCGATGATCTCGATAGGCAGCGCCATTTGCTGCACCATGCGGCGGATGACCATGAGTTGTTGGTAGTCCTTCTGGCCAAACACGGCGAGGTCGGGCTGCACGATGTTGAAGAGCTTGTGCACCACGGTGCTCACGCCCACAAAGAAGCCGGGGCGGAACGCGCCTTCCAAGATGTCGGCCAGCTCTGCGGGCGGGTGGACCTTGAACACTTGGGGTTCGGGGTAGAGGTCTTGTTCACTGGGGGCAAACACCACATCGCAGCCATTGGCTTCTAAGAGGGCGCAGTCGTTTTCAAAGGTGCGCGGGTAGGTGTCAAAGTCCTCGTTGGGGCCAAATTGCAAGCGATTGACGAAGATGCTGGCCACGGTCGTGCCGCCTGTTTTCACCCGCGTGGCTGCTTCTTGGCGCGCCATTTGCATCAGCTCTAAGTGGCCTTGATGCAAGTTGCCCATGGTGGGCACAAAGGCGCGCAGGGCGGCGGGCTTCAAAGCGCGGCGCAAGTCCGCGAGGGTGTGAACGATGTGCATGAAACGAGAAAACTTTTGAAGCCAAAGGGCTTAGGCCCAAGCGTGTTTGGCGTTGTCAGGGAATATGCCCGCTTTGACAGCGGCCACATAGGCGCTCATCGCCGCTTGCACGCTGCTGTAGCCTTCCATGAAGTTATGCACGAACTTTGGGTTCTTGCCCAAGTTCACGCCCAGCATGTCGTGCATCACCAGCACTTGGCCTGCTGTGCCGTTGCCCGCGCCAATGCCAATGGTGTGGCAAGTGGGCAGCTCTTGGGTGAGGGCGGTGGACAAGGGTTCTGGCACCATTTCCAGCACCAGCATGGCAGCACCTGCGTCTTGCAGAGCCAAGGCGTGTTGGCGCAGTTGGGTGGCCGATTCGCCACGGCCTTGCACACGGTAGCCGCCCAAGGCGTGAACGGTTTGCGGCGTCAGGCCCAAATGGGCGCAGACAGGGATGCCGCGCTCCACCAAAAAATGCACGATGTCGGTGGTCCAGCCGCCGCCTTCGAGCTTGACCATGTGAGCACCCGCTTGCATCAAAACCGTTGCACTGCGTAGGGCTTGCTCTTTGGATTCTTGGTAGCTGCCAAAGGGCAAATCGCCAATGATCCAAGCCGTGCCTTGTACGCGGCGTATGCCGGTGGCCACGCTTTCCACGTGGTAGCGCATGGTGTCGAGCGTCACGCCCACGGTGCTGGTCAGGCCTTGGCAGACCATGCCCAGCGAGTCGCCCACCAAGATGCATTCCACACCCGCAGCATCGGCCACGGCGGCAAAGGTGGCGTCGTAGGCGGTGAGCATGGTGATTTTTTCACCCCGCGCGCGCAGCTCGTTCAAGCGCGGCAAGCTGATGGGCTTGCGGGCGGCGACGGGGGAAGCGGGGGGCAAAGTGCCGTAGGGCGAAGCGTGGGTGTTGCTCATAGAACGGGTGTGGCGCAAAGCCAGTCCTGTGTTGCCGAAGGAGTGTGGAGTTTACGTGGGGCTTTTATGTGGGGGTGTAGGCCAAGCGCACGTAAATAGGCGCAAAAGCCTCGGCCTGTGTGATTTCAATCAGCGTTTCTTTGGCCAGCTCAAGCAAGGCGATGAAGGTCACCACCAGTACGGGCACGCCTTGCTCAGGGTTGAACAGGTTTTCAAACTCCACAAAGCGTTTGCCTTGCAAGTGCTTGAGCACAATGCTCATGTGCTCGCGCACCGACAGCTCTTCGCGTGAGATTTTGTGATGCTGCACCAGCTTGGCACGTTTGAGAATGTCGACCCAGGCTTGCTGTAGCTCCACCACATGCACGTCTGGGAAGCGCGGTTGCAAGGACTGTTCAATGAACACTTGCGCACGCAAAAAGTCACGGCCAAACTGCGGCACTTCGTTGAGTTTGGCGGCTGCCAGTTTCATTTGCTCGTATTCGAGCAGGCGGCGTACCAGCTCGGCACGCGGGTCTTCGGGCTCTTGGCCCTCGGCCACCTTTTTGGGCGGTAGCAGCATGCGTGATTTGATTTCAATCAGCATGGCGGCCATCAGCAGGTATTCGGCGGCGAGTTCGAGGTTGTGGCTGCGAATCTCGTCCACATAGCTCAAGTACTGGCGCGTGAGCGCGGCCATGGGGATGTCGAGGATGTTGAAGTTTTGCTTACGGATGAGGTACAGCAGCAAGTCCAGCGGGCCTTGGAAGGCTTCTAGAAACACCTCCAGCGCATCGGGCGGGATGTACAAATCATGCGGCATGGTGAACAGGGGCTCGCCATACAGGCGAGCCACGGCCACATGGTCAACCACCTCGGGCATGACCGAAGCGGGTTGTCCCGCGTCAGGTGCGTGGGTGTCAGCAGGATGCACGGGATGCTGAATCAAGCCAGACCGCAGGTGCTAGGCCAAGACCGACGGCCTTAAGCATTGGTTTGGTAGACATACGGCTTTTGCGCCACACGGCCAGCGTCGATGTCTTGCTGGACTTCGCGGTTGACGTGTTTGTCCCAAAGCAAGGCACGGCCTTCGCGCTGTTCTTTTTCGAGCGTGGGCTTTTGGTTCCTCAGCGACTCGATGAACTGAGTGGCTTCAGAGGTGTAGTGGTCGCGTTGAAAAATCGACATGCTGGGGTTCCTAACTGGATTTCGAGAGATTGCGTGGATTTTAACGACCGAGCGCCAAGGTCAAACCTTGGCTCAAATCGGGCTCCCGATGGCTGTCTGGCAAGGCTTGCAGCAGACCGCAGCGTTGCGCCATTTCGAGGGGCTGGTGGGCCAAGCCACAGACGATGAGGCGCACCTGCTTTTTGCGGCAGCTGCGCACCAAAGACTACTGAATGCGCATACCGGGTTTTGCGCCGGGCCAAGGGTGCAACACATAAATGCCGGGCTCCGCCTTTTCATCCGCGTGGCTGGCGGCGAGCACCATGCCTTCACTCACACCAAACTTCATCTTGCGTGGTGCGAGGTTGGCCACCATCACCGTGAGTTTGCCTTTGAGGTCTTCGGGTTTGTACATGCTGGCGACGCCTGAAAAGACGTTTCGAGTTTTACCTTCACCCACATCGAGCGTGAGGCGCAGCAGCTTGGTCGAGCCTTCCACCGCCTCGCAGTTGACGATTTCGGCAATGCGCAAATCCACCTTCGCAAAGTCGTCGATGCTGATGGTGGGGGCGATGGCTTCACCGCCTGGGGTGACAGGTTCTTCCACCACGGCGGGTGGCTCGAACAGGGCTTCGAGTTGTTCGGGGGTGACGCGTTGTATGAGCGGTGTGAATGGTGCGAGGGTCGCGTTCGTACTTCTGCGCTCTGCATCACTCCAAGTCCAGGCCCTGTTGGCGGTGAACAAGGCTTGCGCTTGTTGAGCAAGCGCTGGAAGCACGGGCTTTAAACAAATCACAATCAGTTTGAACGCATCTGCGCAGACCGAGCAGACTTGTTGCAATTCATCTTTGGAGTCTGTACTTTTCGCCAAACCCCATGGTTTTTTCTGGTCAATGAAGCTGTTGATGATGTCCGCCATTTGCATGCACTTGCGAACGACACGCCCATACTGACGTTCCTCGTAATAGCCCTTGATCAACTCAACAGCAGAGTTACGCGTTTCTACCTGTCCTGGCATGGCCAAATGGGTATGCAGCATCTTGTCCCAAATGATGCGTGCATCATCGTTCCAAGTCGCAGCCAACTTTCCTTCGCAGTGTTTGTGCAAGAGCCCCCAAGTTCTGGAGGCGATATTGACAAGCTTGCCTACTAAATCTGAGTTCACACGCAGCATGAAATCTTCGGCGTTGAAGTCCACGTCTTCGTTTTTGTTGTTCAGCTTGGTGGCCAAGTAATAGCGCAACCACTCGGGGTTCATGCCGAGGCTGAGGTACTTCAGTGGGTCAAGGCCTGTGCCACGGCTCTTGCTCATCTTCTCGCCGTTGTTGACGGTGAGGAAGCCGTGCACAAACACGTTGTTGGGCGTTTTGCGACCGCTGAAGTGCAGCATGGCGGGCCAGAACAAGGTGTGGAACGTGACGATGTCTTTGCCAATGAAGTGGTATTGCTCCAGCGCGGGGTTGGCCATGTAGGCGTCGTAGTTCTCGCCACGCTTGTCGAGCAAGTTTTTCAGTGAAGCCAAGTAGCCCACGGGTGCATCTAGCCACACGTAAAAGTATTTGGCGGGTGCCCCATTGATCGCCGTATCAGGAATTTCAATGCCGAAGTAAGGTGCATCACGCGAAATGTCCCAATCGCCCAAGCCTTCGCTGGTGGTGCCATCGGGGTTGGTGCGCACGGTGAACCACTCTTTGACCTTGTTGGCCACTTCGGGTTGCAGTTTGCCGTCTTGCGTCCATTTTTCTAAAAACGCCACACAACGTGGGTCAGACAACTTGAAGAAGAAATGCTCTGAGCTTTTCAGCTCAGGCTTGGCACCCGACAAGGCTGAGAAAGGGTTGATCAGGTCGGTGGGGGCGTAGACCGCACCGCACACCTCGCAGTTGTCGCCGTACTGGTCGTGGGCGTGGCACTTGGGGCACTCGCCTTTGATGAAGCGGTCGGGCAAAAACATGTTCTTCTCGGGGTCGAAAAACTGGTCAATCGTGCGGCGCTCAATCAGCGAGCCACCTTCAGATTCAGGGATGTCGCGCAAATCGCGATAAATCTGCTGGGCCAGTGCGTGGTTCTCCGGCGCGTCGGTGCTGTGCCAGTTGTCAAACTGGATGTGAAAGCCATCCAAATACGGCTTGCGGCCTGCGGCGATGCCCGCCACAAACTGCTGCGGCGTGATGCCCGCCTTCTCGGCCGCAATCATGATGGGCGCACCGTGCGTGTCGTCCGCGCCCACAAAATCGACCTGGTGGCCCTGCATGCGCTGGAAACGCACCCAGATGTCGGCCTGGATGTACTCCATGATGTGGCCGATGTGAAAGTTGCCGTTGGCGTAGGGCAGGGCGGTGGTGACGAAGAGCTGGCGCTGGGACATGTGTGAGCAAGACCGTAGGGTGAAGGGCGCGATTTTAGTTCCTGCAAAATTGCGGCATGAACCTACCGAACTTTGATGAATTCCGCCAACAAGCCCTCGCCGCTGGCTTTGACGAAGTGGTCGCGCGTGAATGGGCGCCCCACACCGTGCTAGACACCCATGCCCACCCGTTTGCTGTGCACGCAGTGGTGACGCGTGGCGAGATGTGGCTGACCATCAACGGCCACACCCAGCATTTGGTGACGGGTTCTGTGTTTGACCTAGAGCCCAACGTGCCTCATGACGAGCGCTATGGCGCTGAGGGGGCGGCTTATTGGGTGGCGAGGAAGAACTAAACCGCTATTTTTATAAACACCGTCACAGGTTGACCGAGTGTTGAGCACAAGCAAAAAGCCGTGCCATGAACCTAGAATCGACGCGCGCTTTGATGTGAGATGCCATCAAATGGTAGATGGGCGGTGCGGCTTTATGCCGCACACGTTGATAGGCGGTTCGAATCCGCTCGGCATCAAAGCGCACCTTTCTAAAAGCTTCGTTTAGACCTGACACAATGCGTGTCTTGTTGTCCTATAAAGCTGCAATGCCATGCCCGAAATCGTCTTCAAAGGCAAAGAATACGTCTACAACCACCACCTCAGCGTGCCTTATCGCTCGCTGGTGGCGGACGCTGCCAAGGGCGTTGGCCCTGCGGACTTGAACAGCAGCCTCATCATTCACGGCGACAACTTGCACGCCTTGAAAGCGCTGCTGCCGCGCTACGCGGGCCAAGTGGACTTGGTGTTCATCGACCCGCCCTACAACACGGGCAACGAAGGCTGGTGCTACAGCGATGGGGTGAACAGCCCCATCATGAAAGAGTGGCTCAGCACCAACCCCGTGGACGGCGAGGACATGCTGCGCCACGACAAGTGGCTGTGCATGATGTGGCCGCGCTTAGTGTTGCTGCGGGAGTTGCTAAAGCCCGAGGGTGTTCTGTTGATTTCTCTTGATGACAACGAGCAGCACAACGCGATTGCCGCATGCTTAGAAATTTTTGGAGACGGGAGTTTTTTAGGCCAGTTTGTTTGGAAGAGTCGTCAAAACAAAGATAACCGAAATGAAAACGGCTTGTCTGTTGACCACGAATACATTCTTGCGTTTGGGGCATCGATGCGGGGCGTTAGCAGAGATGTACAGCAATATGCAAACCCCGATTTAGATGAGCGTGGCGCTTGGGTGAGTAGCAACATGGTTGGTTTGGCGACTAAAGAAAATAGACCCAACTTGCACTATGAAATTGTCGATAAAAACACTGGCAATGTGTATCCTCCTCCGCGAATGGGTTGGCGGTATGGCCGAGAGCGTATGAGTCAAATAATTGATGAAAATCGAATTATTTGGCCAAGCTCTGTGACGGGTAGGCCTCGTGAAAAAGTGTTTTTATCGCAGATGAGTAAACGCACGAACGTGTCCTCAGTTATTGAAAAAGAAATTTATACGCGTGATGGAACGCTTGAGCTTGAGCAAATTCTGGGGCACAGGGATTTCGCATTTCCAAAACCATCAGAGTTGATTGAGTATTTGATCGAAATTGCCACAAACGATCATGCCCTGATCCTCGACAGCTTCGCTGGCAGCGGCACCACCGCTCACGCTGTTCTCAAGGCCAATGCCAAAGACAATGGCAACCGCAAATTCATCTTGGTCGAGGGCGAGGACTACGCCGACCGCCTCACCGCCGAGCGTGTGCGCCGCGTTATCAACGGCTATGCCTGGGTGGGTACGCAGCGTGAGACGTTGCTGGAAGAAAAAATCAATTTCACGCAGTTCAAAAAAGCAGCCGATTGGCTGGCGAAGGTGGAGGTCATCAAGGCCCGCGAAGGGTTTGCCGAAGGCGCTTTCGTGGGTGATTTGGCTGACCAAGGCACCGATGTGAAAAAGCGCTTCGACAAAATCAACACCGAGCTGAAAGACGGTGTGCTGCGCGTGGAGGGCGAGAAGAAGGTCTCGCAGCGCGTGGCAGGCTTGGGCGGCGAGTTCACGTACTGCACTTTGGGCGAGCCGCTGAATATTGAAAAGCTGTTGTCGGGCGAGGCCTTACCCACGTTTGAGGCGTTGGGGGCTTGGCTGTTCCACACGGCGACAGGGGGCACGTTGCCCGCTATCCCAAAGAATGCACCCGAGTTTTATTTGGGCGAAGCGGCAGACGCGCATGTGTGGCTGGTGTATGCGCCCGATGTGGCGTTTTTAAAGTCGCCCGACGCGGCGCTGAACTTAAGCCGCGCCCGAGCCTTGGCACAGTGGGGCGCGGCCAAGAACGAAGGCCTGGAGAAGAGCAAAAAGCATTTGGTGTTTGCGCCCGTGAAGTATTTGTCCAACAAGCAACTGGCCGAGTACCGAATGGATTTCTGCCCTCTGCCGTTTGCTTTGTTAAGGGGGGTGTGACGATGGCTTACCGTGATCGTTTTGAATTGGCGCGTGAGCAATACCGTAAGGCTCTGACACGTTTGCATGAAGTGGTGGCGCTCAATGAAACGGATGTGGTTCGCGACAGCTTGATTCAACGCTTTGACTTCACTTATGAATTGGCTTGGAAGAGCATGTTCTATTGGATGAAAGACCAAGGAGAGCAAGTGCCCGAGATGCAAAAACCAATTCTTCAGGCGGCGTTTCGTTGCGGCTTAATTTTGGATCCTCAGCTGTGGGAGGACATCAAAGAGCAGCGGGATGAAACCAGCCATACCTATAACGAAGACAAAGCGGTCTTTGTGTCTGCCTATGTGCGCACCCAAGCGATGCCTGCTTTTGACGCATGGCTAGAAAAACTCAATGCGCTATGAGTGAGGTGGCTGAAGAAAAGAGCTGGCCTTTTGGCATTGCTCCCAACGTGCGGACAAAGTTGGTGCGTGTGTTTGACGATACGCCGAACTTGCAACAGGTTTTTTTGTATGGCTCGCGCGCGCGCGGCGATCAGCGTCTTGAATCAGATATTGATTTGGCTGTTGATGCGCCAGAGATGACGGAGACAGACTTTGTCATGCTTAAGAGCCGCATCGAAGACTTGGGGCTGATTTACCGCACGGATGTGGTGAATCTGAGTGCTGTGCTCAACGAGGATTTTCGAGCGCGCATAGAAAAGGATCGACAAGTTTTTTGGCAACCGCGCCGCGCCGCTGTGCGCTTGCCACGCGCATTGGGTTTGGCCGAGCTGAAGGATTTTCAAACCCAAACGCTGGCGCAGCTGGATGTGTATTTGGCCCAGTTAGGCAAGGCCAAGCTGGAGTCTGAGCAAGCGTTGGCAGCGATGGCTGGTATCAAGGCGATGGCGCATGTGGCCGACATGCGCAGACTGGCCTCAGATTTTCCAAAAGCCGCATGGGATGCCATGCGCGCGGCCAAGGCCTTGCCCGAGAGTTATGCCGAGCGTGCGTATTCCAGCCGCTTTGACGGGGCTGAGCGTGCGATTCCCAATATTTGTTTAAAGGTGCCCACGGGTGGCGGCAAAACCTTGCTGGCGGCGGCCAGTGTGGGCAAGGTGTTTGAGGGGTATTTGCGCCGCTCAGCAGGGCTGGTGCTGTGGGTGGTGCCTAACGCAGCGATTTACCGCCAAACGCTCAAAACCTTGAGCCACCGCGATCACCCCTACCGCCAAATGCTAAATGTGGCGGGGGCAGGGCGCGTGAAGATTTTGGAAAAAGATTCACCCCTGTCGCGCATGGATGTGGACAGCCATTTGTGTGTGATGGTGTTGATGCTGGCCTCTGCCGCACGTCAAACCAAAGAGACGCTGCGCTTCTTCCGCGACCGTGGCAATGTGCATGGTTTTTTACCGCGTGAAGATGACATTGAAGCGCATTGGGCTTTGCTGGGCCAAGTGCCCAATTTGGATGTGTATGGCAGCCCGTGGGCGAGTGCTGGCAGTGCCGATGTACAAGCGCAGGTGCAAGCTGCGGCGCAAAAGGGCAGCATCATCAAAAGCTCGTTGGGCAATGTGATGCGGCTGGTTCGCCCAATGGTGGTGATTGATGAAGGCCACCACGGCTATACCGAAAATGCGCTGCGCACGATTGACGGTTTCAATCCGTGCTTTATGTTGGAGTTGTCAGCCACGCCGCGTGTGGTGGCGACGGGCAGTTCGGCGGCACAGTCTCCTCAAGCGGTGTTGGGCTCCAATATTTTGGTGGACGTGCGAGGCACAGACCTTGACCGCGCCGAGATGATCAAGATGCCTATCCATGTGGATGTGCGCTCGTGGGCCGATTGGCAAAGTTGTTTGGCGGCCAGTGTCGATCAACTGGCGCAGCTGGGCCGAGAGGCCGATGTGCTGCGAACCGAGGCCGACCGTTATATCCGCCCCATTTTGTTGGTGCAAGTCGAGCGCACGGGCAAAGACCAGGTCGATGCAGGCTACATACACGCCCAGCATGTGCGTGAGTTTTTGGCGCAGCTGGGTTTCACAGACAAACAAATTCGCGAGAAGACCAGTGAGAAAGATGAGCTGGGCGATGATGATTTGTTGTCGCCTACGTCGGATGTGCGCGTCATCATCACCAAGCAAGCGCTGCAAGAGGGCTGGGATTGCCCGTTTGCCTACGTGCTGTGTGCGTTGGCGGCCAGCAAGGGCAAGCGCGCGCTGACGCAGTTGGTAGGCCGTATTTTGCGTTTGCCGCATGTGGCGAAGACGGGCCATGCGGCGTTGGATGCTTGCTATGTGTTTTGCCACGATGCCACCACGGGCGAGGTGGTGAATGCCATCAAGCAGTCGCTGGAGGTGGAGGGCATGGGTGATTTGGCTTTGTCGGTCAAAGGCGATGCAGATGCGCTAGAGGCTGCCAAGCCTGTGTCATTGAAGCGCCGCGCCGGCCTAGCGCATTTGCGAATTTTTTTGCCAACGGTGACATGGGTAGAGCCTGACCGTTCAAGACGTGCCTTGGTGTACGAGAGCGATGTGCTGGCACGTTTGCCGTGGCACACGTTGGATGTGGCGGAACTGGCCAAAGACTGGAAGCCAGGCAAGCCAACCAGCTCTTCAGGGCGCGATGCGCACTTGGTGGTGGATTTGACGGTGCTTCAAGATGAGCACGCACCTTTGCGCCAAACGATGGGCGATGCTGCCGAGCTGCATTTAGACAAGCCGCACATGGTGCGTGCGCTGCTAGATATTCATGGCAATGCTTGGCAAGTGTGGACGTGGGTGGATGCGGTGGCCCAGCGCTGCTTGGCGCAATGGGACGAGGTGCAGGTGGCTGCGTCGGCGGCGACTTTGATTGAGGAGTTGCGCAAAGACTTGGAGCGCTTGCGCGATGCCATGGCGCAAACGGTGTTTGAAGATTTGGTCAAGCAAGGCCGCATTGAGTTTGCGCTGCGGGCCGATACAACCGATTACGAACTGCCGCATGACTGGTTGCACAGTGCCACGGGCAAGCCTCGCAAGTTGCTGCGAGAAGACGGGTTGAGCGAGATTGAAAAGAGCTTGCTTGTGCCCGCTTTGCAAACGCCTGACATGAATGAGTTTGAGGCTGCATTTGCGGGCTACTTGGATGAGCAAACAGCGTTGCATTGGTGGCACCGCAACGTGGCTAAAACGCAATACGGCTTGCAAGGCTGGAAGCGACACAAGGTGTATCCAGACTTTGTGTTTGGGTTCTTGACCGAAGGCAATGTCTCTCGGGTAGCGTTGGTGGAGACCAAGGGTGTTCACTTGGCAAACCAAGACAGCGACTACAAAGCTTTGCTGTTAGCCCAACTTACCCAAGCATTTTGTGATGCACGTTTCAAAGAGGCGGGTGACTTGTTGCTGGAAGACGATGGTGTCGCCCGCTTGACCTGCGGCTTGGTGTTTGACCAGTCCTGGCGTGCGGATATGGATCGCCGTTTCTTTGGCGCTTGAACTCAGGCGCTAGACTTGCGCCCGTTTCTACTGATGTAAAAGAATTCTTATGGCCCTGACCGAACAAGCCTTGACCGCAGCCCTGCAAACCGTGATTGACCCCAACACGGGCAAAGACTTTGTGAGCACCAAAGTGCTGAAGAACTTGCAAATTCAAGGCGGCGATGTGTCGTTTGACGTGGTGCTGGGCTATCCCGCCAAAAGCCAAATGGCGGGTTTTCGCAAAGAACTGATAGCCGCCGCTAAAAGCGTGGCGGGCGTGGACAACGTGTCGGCCAACATCAGCATGAACATCGTGGCGCACGCCGCGCAGCGCGGCGTGGCTTTGTTACCGCAAGTCAAAAACATCATTGCCGTGGCCTCGGGCAAAGGCGGTGTGGGCAAAAGCACCACCGCCGCCAACTTGGCTTTGGCCTTGGCCGCCGAGGGTGCGAGTGTGGGTTTGCTCGACGCCGACATTTACGGCCCCAGCCAGCCCATGATGATGGGCATTGAGGGCCGCCCCGAGAGCAGCGATGGTCAAACCATGGACCCGCTGGAGAACTATGGCGTGCAAGTCATGTCCATCGGCTTTTTGGTGGACCAAGACGAAGCCATGATCTGGCGCGGCCCCATGGCCACCCAAGCGCTGGAGCAGTTGCTGCGCCAAACCAATTGGAAGGCGTTGGACTATTTGATTGTGGACATGCCACCAGGCACAGGCGACATCCAACTCACCCTCAGCCAGCGCGTGCCCATGACGGGCGCGGTCATCGTCACCACGCCGCAAGACATTGCGCTGCTGGACGCCAAAAAAGGCATCAAGATGTTTGAGAAGGTGGGTGTGCCCATCCTCGGTTTGGTCGAGAACATGGCGGTGCACGTCTGCACCAACTGCGGCCACATCGAGCATATTTTTGGCGCCGACGGCGGCAAGAAGTTGGCTGCCAAAGACGGCATGGACTACCTCGGTGCTTTACCGCTGAACATGCAAATTCGCTTGCAAGCTGACAGTGGTAAGCCCACGGTGGTGGCGGATCCTGATGGCGAAGTGGCAGGCATTTACAAGGCGGTGGCCCGCCAAGTGGCGGTGAAGATTGCGGCCAAGGCCAAAGACTTTTCCAGCAAATTCCCAAGCATCAAGATTTCTAAAGAGACTTGACCCACACCATGACGCAACGCCCCAGTCTTCAAGTGGCCGTGGTCATGCGGCGCGAACGTGTGCCGGGTGCCATGAGCCACTGGCAGCCTTGGCGCTGGGTGCTGCACGATGTGACGGGCCATGATGTGCTGCCGCACACCGAGCACTTTGGCGCCGAACCGCGCTGCTTGCGTCACACCGAGGATGAGCAAATTTGGTTGCATCTGGGCTTCACGGTCGAGCTGTTCCGTGACGATGCTGAGGGCTATTACCTCAATGCCACTTCCCCCGCGCCGTGCTGGTTTGTTTTGTGGCGCATGGAGGAAGAGCCCCGCATCGGTGACGAGGCGATGGCGGTGCCCACCATGGTGAGTCTGAGTTACCACGATGCGGGCCGTTGGCTAGACGCCCAAGAAAATGTCGATCAAGTGCCAGCCCCAGAGGACGTGGTGGCGTGGATGGTTGAGTTCATGGACGCCCACTGGGTGGTCGAGGCCAAGCGCCGCAAACGCCCCGACAGCTTCAAAGCCTTGCAAGACCGCTTTGGCAATCCC
This sequence comes from Limnohabitans sp., assembly GCF_031538885.1. Classification (GTDB taxonomy): domain Bacteria; phylum Pseudomonadota; class Gammaproteobacteria; order Burkholderiales; family Burkholderiaceae_C; genus Limnohabitans. The sequence continues at coordinate 2,169 of NZ_JAVKLW010000106.1, read as the reverse complement.
GCTTCGGTGAGCACCGAGAAGATACGCGGGGGCAACTTAGGCGGTGCGCCCAACCCCAGAGGTGGTGATGTCTCCTGACGACGACACGCCTGCAGGTTTCTTTAGCCGCTGGTCGCGTCGCAAAGTCGATGTGCGCGAAGGGCGTCTCTTGGTCGAGGCCAAGGCGCAAACGGACGGTGCCAAACCGCTGGCACCGCCCACCGCCCCTGCGCAGCGCGCGGCAATTGCGCCCCTTCATCCCGTTGTGGCTGCCGCCCAAGGGCGCATGTCTGATGCATCCAGCACAGGGGTCACTCATGCAGCAGCTGATGCCAGCCCTACGTCGCAGCAAGCCGCCCCCACACTGGCCGATGCCCAACAGCTCACGCCCGAGTCCGACTTCACGGGCTTCATGGCCCGTGGTGTGGCGCCCGATGTGAAGAACGCGGCGATGAAAAAGCTGTTTGCCGACCCGCACTTCAACGTGATGGACCGCCTCGACATTTACATCGACGATTACAGCCAACCCGACCCACTGCCCTTGGCTATGTTGCGCCAAATGACCAGTGCCAAGACCTTGAACTTGTTCGATGACACGTCTGAGAAGACCGTCGAGACAAACGCAGGTGACAAACCCGCGACGGACGAAACGAAAGTCGTGGCACATTCTGCCCCTGACAAAAACAATCCCAACCCTGAGCCCCCCACGCATGACCACGCTGATTTGCGACTGCAACCAGACCCAACTGCTAGACCCGAAGGCGCTGAGCCAAAGCCTGTCTGAGCCACTCACGCTGCACACCGCGTTGTGCCGCCGCGAGGCGAACGCTTTTGTGCAAGCCGTGCAAGGCACAGACGATGTGGTGGTGGCCTGCACCCAAGAACAACGCCTGTTCGGCGATTTGGCCGTGGAGGCGCAAGCCAAAACCTCGGTCATCAAGTTCGTCAACATCCGCGAGACCGGCGGCTGGAGCCGTGACGCCAAAAACGCCTCGCCGAAAATCGCCGCGCTCTTAGCCGCTGCGCATTTGCCCGAGCCCGAGCCTGTGCCGACGGTCACGTTCAAGAGTGCAGGGCGCTTGCTCATCTTGGGTCAGATGGACCAAGCCGAACAAGCCGCTGCGCTGTTGGCCGACGCGCTTAATGTGACGATCTTCACCCAAGGCGCGGGCGAGGCGGGCGGCGCACAAAGCCGCCGCTACCCTGTGCTGGGCGGTCAAGTGCTGCGCGTGGACGGCTGGCTGGGTGCGTTCAAGCTGACTTGGCAAAACAACAACCCGATTGACCTTGACCTGTGCACGCGTTGCAACGCGTGCGTGGCCGCTTGCCCCGAGCAAGCGATTGGCTTAGATTACCAAATTGACCTGAACAAATGCAGTTCACACCGCGATTGCGTGACGGCTTGTGGCACCGTGGGCGCGATCAACTTTCAGCGCCAAGCGCAAGAAGAAACTGCCGAGTTCGACCTCGTGCTCGATTTGCGCGATGCCACCGCCTTCAACCGCCACGCCTTGCCGCAAGGTTATTTCCGTGGTGCAAGCGCCGCCAACTTGCTGCGCTTGCGCGAACTGGTGGGTGAGTTTGAAAAACCTAAATTTTTTGACTACAAACAAAAACTGTGCGCGCACAGCCGCAACGAGCAAGTGGGCTGCAACGCTTGCGTGGACATTTGCTCGGCCGAGGCGGTCAGCTCGGACAAGTCGCGCCAACAAATCAAGGTCAACCCCAATCTGTGCGTGGGCTGCGGTGCGTGCACCACGGTGTGCCCGACAGGCGCACTGACCTACGCCTACCCACGTGCCAGCGAGCAGGGCGTCAAGCTCAAGACCTTGCTGCGCACCTATCAAAAAGCAGGCGGCAAAGACGCGGTCATCTTGCTGCACAGCCAAGACGCGGGCCAAGCCTTGGTCAACGAGCTGGGCCGCGCCGCACAACTCAAAGTCGTGCAAGGTGTGCCCGCGCATGTGATTCCTGTGTCGTTGTGGCACACCGCGAGCCTTGGCTTGGATGTGTGGCTCACGGCCTTGGCCTATGGTGCGGCCCAAGTCTTGGTGCTCCACACCGCCGAAGAAGCCCCGCAATACGCCGACGGTTTGCAAGCGCAAATGGCCCAAGCGCAGGCCATGCTCGAAGGCTTGGGTTATGCCAAAGCTGCACAGATGCCTGTGCAACTGGTTCACGCCACGCAAG
>NZ_JAVKLW010000105.1:0-9204 GCF_031538885.1 Limnohabitans sp. | reverse complement strand
TGGAAACCGTGACGGATGAGGAATTGACTATGATTGAAAATCGATTGAATCACCGCCCCAGAAAGCGACTAGGATTCAAGACACCTCACGAGGTATTCCATGCCTCGTTAAAGCGTGTTGCACTTCGTCCTTGAATCCGCCGCATTCTTTCTAGTAGGATCCATCTGTATCGCCTGTTCTGCTGGACATTCATCCCAACAATTATTGCCTTCGTAGAAGCGATAGGCTTCCTGCTCATGTCCGAAGAAGCGTTCACGAAGAAGTACGGTGGGGCTTAACCCCTCGTTCAAGCGGAACACCAACAGCAGGCTACTAGGGCCAGTCTGGCGGGGGTAGGTGTTTTTTGCCTCCCTAAACTTGGCCTCCTGCCGTCATCGCTTCGCTCAAACGTCACGCACTAAGTGAACATCATGCTAAGTGCGTTGTCCGATGCAAGCTTTTGGCCTCCCTCACAAGCGGCTTTCTTACGCGAGGCATTGTGCGCGCCCTGATTCAGCACTCATGTGTTGTACTGTTTCAAAGCAAGGTGCCCGCTGCCGTGGCGTCACTCAGCAAGATAATCTGGCGGGCCAAATTGATAAAGAACTTTTGATCGGCATCGCTCAGGGGTTGGAGGATGTCTTTTTGTAAATCTTCAACGATGGGCTCTAACGCCATTCGAATTTTGTTGCCTTTTGCTGTCAAGGACAACTGACGTGCTCGACGGTCTTGTTCACTGACGAGACGACGTATCCAGCCCTTTTTTTCTAGTCGCTCTATCACGCCACCAATGGTTGCCCGGTCATAACCAATCATTTCTGCGACACGTGCTTGGTCAATGCTTGGATTTTCGTAAATGGCCTCTAGGGCTGCATACTGAATAGGTGTGAGGTCAAACCCAGCTGCTTGTGTGCGTTGAACAAAAATTTGCGTGGATTGTTGGTGGAGACGGCGTATCAGATGCCCCGCCATGTCGAGTACGGACATGTCTGCATTCCTTTTGAAAGTCAAAATAGTAATCATACATACCATGTTGACGGATATTGATAAGTACAGTTATTATTTAGCCGTGCCGATGTTTCGGTGATGTTCAAACTTTTTTTGGAGACAAGAGATGCAGTTCTATAAAAATGGATTCAGAGGTGGCAATCCCGATATCAAAGAAGCCGCGCCCAACCGACGTAACCGTAGCATCAACGAACCGCTTCCCGAAAAAGTAGATGTACTGATTTCAGGCGCTGGCCCTGCTGGTTTGTGCCTTGCAGCGCAGTTAGCGCAGTTCCCAGAAATTGAAACGATGATCGTTGAGCGCATGTCCAGCAACATCATCAAAGGCAAAGCGGATGGCATCAACACGCGCACCATGGAAATGTTTCAGGCCTTTGGGTTCGCGGACAAGGTCAAACGCGAAACCTACTGGGTCAACCAAACCGCTTTCTGGATGCCCGACCCGAAAAAACCTGAGCACATCAAACGCGTCGGTCGAGTGCAAGACGTGGCTGACGACAGCTCGGAAATGCCGCACATCCTGATTAATCAGGCGCGACTGCATGAGTTGTTTTTGGAAGTTATGAAAAATTCACCCTCGCGACTGGAACCCGACTATGGGTGGGAGGTGGTGAGTTTGACGATTGACCCTACCACCGATGACCATCCCGTGACAGTGACGTTGAAAGACGCCACCGGCGTGAACTGGTGGGCAACACGCACCATACGTGCTAATTACGCCGTCGGTTGCGATGGTGCGCATTCCGCTGTGCGTAAATCCATCGGTGGTGAATTGCACGGTGATGCCGCGCATCAAGCTTGGGGCGTCATGGATATTCTTGCGAACACCGATTTCCCTGATGTGCGTCAAAAATGCTTGATCTCTTCTGCCAGTGAAGGCAATGTGTTGATCCTTCCTCGTGAGGGTGGCTATGTGTTTCGCATGTATGTTGAGCTTGACAAACTTCGGCCTGACGAAAAAGCAGCCCAACGCAAACTCACCCAAGATGACATGATTGCGGCGGCCAACCGCATCATCAAGCCCTACACGATTGATGTGAAAGAAGTGGTGTGGTGGTCTATCTACGATATTGGCCATAGCATCACGGACAGATTTGATGACGTGCCCGAGGGCGAGAACCGTAACCCCCGCGTCTTCACAGCAGGCGACGCTTGTCATACCCACTCGCCCAAGGCGGGGCAGGGCATGAATGTGTCGATGCAAGACACCTTCAACCTCGGTTGGAAATTGGTGCATGTCCTGCAAGGACGATCGGATGCCAGCCTCTTGCGTACCTACTCCGAAGAGCGATTGACCGAGGCTAAGCGACTGGTGGAGACGGACCACAAATGGTCACGCGTGATGTCCGCACCGACCACGCAGGCAGAGCGAGACGGCAGCGAAGAGCCGCGCATCATTCGCCAATTCAAAGAGAACTTGGAGTTCACGGGGGGCACCGCCGTGAAATACGACACCTCTTATCTCTTCGCTACCAGCGTCCACCAAGCGCTTGCGCGCGGTGAAGAAATTGGACGTCGCTTTCACTCCGCACCCGTGGTGCGTCTGTCGGATGCCAAGCAAATGCAACTGGGTCATGTGGCGCAAGCGGACGCACGCTGGCGTATCTACGCCTTCGCTGGTCAGTCCGATAGCTCTGACTCGGGCTCCGCCATCCACAAACTCGCGAACTGGTTGGAAACCCACCCCAGCTCTCCGATCGTCAAGCACACACGCCACGGCGAAGACATCGATGCCGTGATTGACTTTCGTGCGGTGTTCCAGCAAACCTTTGAGCAACTCGCGTACGAGAACATGCCGTCTTTGCTGAAACCCAAGACTGGAAAACTAGGTTTGCAAGATCACGAAAAAGTGTTCTGTGTTAATCACAAAAGCGCTGGCGATATCTTCGATATGCGCGGCATCAACCGTGACAAAGGCTGCATGGTCGTGGTGCGGCCCGATCAATACGTGGCGCATGTCTTGCCATTAGAAGGCTTTGACGAGTTGTGGGCTTTCTTTGTGGGCATCCTGCTATAGATTTCTGCCATTGAAGCAAGCGGCAAAACTCACGTAACTTACGTAACTGTTGCTTGCCTTAAGATCACCCCCTATGAATTGGCTAGACAGCATCAAATGGGACGACAAAGGGCTGGTGCCCGTGATTGCCCAAGAAAAAGACAGCGGCGATGTGCTGATGTTTGCGTGGATGAACCGCGAGGCGCTGCAAAAAACGGCTGAGTTGAAGCGTGCGGTGTATTTCAGCCGCTCACGCAACAAGCTGTGGTTCAAGGGCGAGGAGTCGGGCCATGTGCAAACGGTGCATGACATTCGCATGGACTGCGACAACGATGTGGTGTTGCTCAAGGTGGCGCAAGAAGGGCACGAGCCTGGCATTGCCTGCCATACTGGCCGCCATAGCTGTTTTTACCAGCGCCTTGAAGGTGAAGCATGGCACGCTTGCGAGCCTGTGCTGAAAGACCCCGAATCCATTTACAAGTGAACACGATGAGTTCAAACGATACCCTGCAACGTCTGGCCGACGTGATTGAAAGCCGCAAGCCCGCCAATGGTGGCGACCCCGAGAAGAGCTACGTCTCGCGCTTGCTGCACAAAGGCCCAGACGCTTTTTTGAAGAAGATTGGCGAAGAAGCCACCGAAACGGTGATGGCCGCCAAAGACGTGGACCACGGCGGTGACCCAACGAAGCTGGTGTACGAAGTGGCCGACCTGTGGTTTCACAGCATGATTGCTTTGGCCCACTATGGCTTGAAGCCCTCTGATGTGGTGGACGAGCTGGCGCGCCGTGAAGGCTTGAGTGGGTTGGAAGAAAAAGCGTTGCGCAAAGCGCAAGCCCGCGAAGCGACGGGCGAGTGAGGGCGGTATGACAGACGACAACTGCATTTTTTGCAAAATCATCGCGGGCAAAATCCCTTCACGCAAGGTCTACGAGGACGAGGAGGTATTTGCGTTCCACGACATCAACCCTTGGGCACCTGTGCATTTCTTGATCATCCCCAAGCTGCACATTCCCTCGGTGGCGCATGCCACGACAGAGCATGAAGGCTTGCTGGGTCGCATGATGTTGTTGGCGCCTAGGCTGGCGTTCCAAGAAGGTGCAAGACCTTACCCCGAAGGGGGCTTTCGCATTGTGACAAATACGGGCGCTGAGGGTGGGCAGGAAGTCCATCACATGCACTGGCATGTCATGGGTGGTCCACGCCCTTGGCTGCGTGGCTGATTAGAATCGGTTGAATTAATTAGGAGTTTCACATGGGTTCGTTTTCTATTTGGCATTGGCTGATCGTGTTGTTGATCGTCATCATGGTGTTCGGTACCAAGAAGCTCAAGAACTTGGGCTCTGATTTGGGCGGTGCCGTGAAGGGTTTTAAGGACGGCATGAAGGACGGTGGCGCATCGCCCGAAGACAAGCCAACAACGCCTGCTGCCGCTGTGTCTGCCGACAAAAACACCATTGACGTTGAAGTTAAGAACAAGTCTTAATTGTTGATGATTGCTTGCTTTGTTTGATCTCGATTTTTCCAAAATTGCGGTGGTGAGTGCGGTGGCACTGGTCGTCATCGGGCCAGAGCGGTTGCCTAGCGTAGCCCGCACGTTGGGGACGATGATTGGCAAAGCCAAGCGTTACGTCGCGGATGTGAAGGCGGAGGTCAACCGCACGATGGAGCTGGAAGAGCTCAAGAAGATGAAGGAAACGATGGAGACGGCCGCACGCGATGTGGAGCAGTCGGTACATACCGCAGCGAGCGATTTTGAAAAAGACTGGGCCGAGACCACGGCAGGCTTGTCGTTAGCGCATGACGAATCGCTGGCACCTTTGCCACCCACGTATCAAAACCCGGGTAAGAAGTGGCGTCTCAAGCGCGGTGCAACACCGCATTGGTACAAAGCCCGTCAAGGTGTGCGCACCAAGGCGTTGTCTGGCGCCGCTCGTGTGGCGCGTTTTCGCCCTGTAAAGCGTTCTGAACATGTCTGAGATCCCTTCCAATGACGAGTTGGCTGGTACTGAGCAGCCGTTTGTGCAGCACTTGATTGAGTTGCGTGACCGGTTGGTCAAGGCCTCCATTGCTGTGTTGATGGCAAGCGCAATTTTGGCCATTTACCCCGGCCCCGCGGAGTTGTACGACTTGCTGGCTGCGCCTTTGGTGGCGCAGTTGCCCGTGGGTGCGCATTTGATTGCAACGTCTGTGATTTCACCGTTCTTGGTGCCACTCAAGATTTTGTTGATGACGGCATTTTTGCTGGCACTGCCTGTGGTGCTGCATCAGGTGTGGGCGTTCATTGCGCCTGGGCTTTATGCGCACGAAAAGAAGTTGGTGCTGCCCTTAGTGGTGTCGAGCACGGTTTTGTTCATGATTGGGGTGGCGTTTTGTTACTTCTTTGTGTTTGGTCAAGTGTTCAAGTTCATCCAAAGTTTTGCGCCTAAAAGCATCACGGCGGCACCAGACATTGAGGCTTATTTGAGTTTTGTGCTGACCATGTTTGTGGCTTTTGGCTTGGCGTTTGAAGTGCCTATCGTGGTGATCGTGCTGGCGCGCATGAATGTGGTGTCGATTCAAAAGCTCAAAGATTTCCGTTCTTATTTCATTGTGTTGGCCTTCATCATCGCCGCCATCGTGACGCCACCTGATGTGGTGTCGCAGCTGGCGCTGGCCATTCCCATGTGCATCTTGTACGAGATTGGCATTTGGGCTGCGCAACTGTTCATCGAACACACGCAAGCGCCAGACGCCGAATAAGCGCTGCGCAAACAACCCATGAAACGCCACTGGTTGTTGTTCTCACAAGTCGTCACGGTACTGGTGGCGATTTGGTTTGTCCTGGTGACTTTGAAGCCTGAGTGTGTCAACCGTCCCGCATCGTTGTCTGGCCTGACGCTGCTTGAGGCAGCGCCGAATGCCACTGGTGTCACAATGCCCGGGAGCTTGAGTTCTGCCGCGCGTTTGGCCTCACCTGCGGTGGTGAGTATTGCGACGATGCAATCGAAGGCGACCAAGCCAGATCTTCAAAATGAACCTTGGTTTCGTTTCTTCTACGGGGATAGAGAAGATGAGTTGCCACAGCAAGGCTTGGGCAGTGGCGTGATCGTGAGCCCTGAGGGCTACATTCTGACCAACAACCACGTGATTGACGGCGCGCAAGAAATTGAAGTCACCTTGAGTGACAGTCGCCACGCGACGGCACAGGTGATGGGGACGGACCCCGACACGGATTTGGCCGTTTTACGCATCAAGCTAGATCGCTTGCCTGTGATCACTTTGGGTAACTCCGACACCGCACAGGTGGGGGACCGTGTGTTGGCCATTGGCAACCCCTTTGGTGTGGGGCAAACGGTGACGAGTGGCATCGTGTCTGCCTTGGGTCGTAACCAATTGGGGATTAACACTTTTGAAAACTTCATCCAAACCGATGCCGCCATCAACCCCGGTAATTCGGGGGGCGCGTTGGTGGATGTGAACGGCAGTTTGCTGGGCATCAATACAGCCATCTACTCACGCTCCGGCGGCAACATGGGGATTGGGTTTGCCATTCCCGTGTCCACCGCGCGTCAAGTGTTGGAGGGGTTGGTGCGTGATGGTCAAGTCACGCGCGGCTGGGTGGGGGTGGAGCCGAGCGAGCTGACGCCTGAGTTGGCCGCGGCGTTTGGATTGAAGCAGACCGAGGGCGTGGTGATCACGGGCGTGCTGCAAAACGGGCCTGCTGCCAATGCAGGGTTGCGCCCTGGCGATTTGTTGCTCAACGTCGCGGGACGGCCTGTGAAAAATGTCGGTGAATTGCTGACGCGAATTGCGGCATTGCCGCCCGGCGAGCGTGTGAAGGTGGATGTGATTCGGCGCAATCAGCCCTTGAGCTTGGACGTCACACCCGCGCAGCGCCCCAAAACCAAGGTGACACGATGAGTCAAGTTGTCACGCGCCAAGCTGTGTTGAGTGCCTGCGACGATTTGTTACAACCCTCGCGCTTCAAAGATTACGGGCCGAATGGGTTGCAAGTTGAGGGGGCGGCGTCTGTGCGCTACATCGTCTCTGGTGTGACCGCGAGCCGTGCGTTGATTGAGGCTGCGATTGAGGCCAAGGCCGATGCTATTTTTGTCCACCACGGTTTGTTCTGGCGCGGCCAAGACGGCACGGTGACGGGCTGGATGAAGCAGCGCCTGCAATTGCTGCTGGCACATAACATCAATTTGCTGGCCTACCACTTGCCCTTAGATGCGCACCCCGTGGTGGGGAACAACGCACAGCTAGGCAAACGGATGGGCCTGCAAGTGCAAGGCGTGTTTGGCGAGCAAGATTTGGGTTTGTGGGGCGAACGTGCCGATGGGCAAACCTTTGCCAATGCGCAAGTCTTGGCTGCGGTCGTGTCGCACGCCTTGGGCCGTGAGCCTGTGGTGGTGCAAACGCCTGAGCGTGAAATTCGCAAAGTAGCTTGGTGCACGGGCGGTGCGCAAAGTTATTTTGAAGCGGCGATTGCGGCGGGCGTGGATGCCTTCATGACGGGTGAGATTTCTGAGCCTCAAGCGCATTTGGCGCGTGAAACGGGTGTGGCCTTTTTGGCCTGCGGCCATCACGCCACAGAGCGCTATGGCGCGCCCGCAGCAGCAGCCCATGTGGCGGCGCAGTTGGGCTTGACGCATCAGTTCATTGACATTGACAACCCTGCATGAGCATGACTGAACACGCCAAGCCCATGCTCATCACGCAGGGCGATGCTGCGGGTATCGGGCCAGAAATCATCGTCAAAGCTTTCCGTGACGTGCCCGAGCAAATGCAAGGGTGTGTGGTGGTGGGCGATATGGCCGTGATGCAGCGTGCGGCATTGCTCGTGGCCCAGTGTGACTATCACGCACCCCGAATGCAGGTGCAGCAGGTGAGCGATGTGCAAGAAACTGCACAAGTCGAAGCGCCATTCATCATTCCCGTCTTGCAAGTGACACAACCCTTCGCTGTTGCTGAGTTGCCTGCATGGGGGCGCATCAGCGCCGCCGCGGGCAGACTGGCCGCCGACTGCGTGGTGTGGGCCGCGAACGCTGCGTTGCGTGGCGAGGTGTCGGCGATGGTGACCGCACCTGTGCACAAAGAGGCCTTGTTTGCAGCCGGGGTGCCATTTCCGGGGCATACCGAAATGCTGCAAGCCTGTGCGGCAGCGCATGCCAGTGTCGCGGTCGAGGACATGCCTGTGCGCATGATGTTGGCCAACCCTGAGCTGAAGACGGTGTTGGTCAGCATCCATGTGTCGCTGCGCCAAGCGATTGAGGCGGTGACCCTCGAGAACATTTTGCAAACCCTGCACATCACCCATGCCGCAGAGTTGGCCGCGACTGGCCGCGCGCCACACATGGCTGTAGCGGGGCTGAACCCACATGCAGGCGAGGGCGGATTAATGGGCCGAGAAGAGCTCGACATCATCATCCCCGCGTTGCAACAAGCGCGTGCGCAAGGTCTGCATGTGAGCGGCCCGTTTGCCCCTGACACCGTGTTCATGCGCGCCCGTGCCAAAAACGGGCAGCCCGGTGAGTTCGATGTGGTGGTTGCCATGTACCACGACCAAGGCTTGATCCCTGTGAAGTATTTGGGCTTGGAGCAGGGGGTGAATGTAACGCTGGGCTTGCCCTTGGTGCGCACCAGTCCTGACCACGGCACTGCGTTTGACGTGGCTGGGACAGCCAAGACCGATGCCTCAAGTCTGCTAGCAGCTGTGGCCATGGCGCGAGCCATGAGCCACTAGCCCTGCTTATTTTTTCAAACTGTCGCGGATATCACGCAACAACAAAACTTCTTCTTTCGGTGCAGAGGGTTCAGCTGGGGCATCACCTTTGAGCCAGTTAATTTGCTTGATCATTAAGATGGGAATCCACAACAAGGTGTGTTTGGATTTGAGTTGTTGCCAGTAGCTGGATCAATTAAGGTTTTACCCGGCACTTGTTCTAAGTTCGACCCCAAGAGCCACACGAGTACTGCGCCGATTATCCAAGCCACCGCGTTCTGCCAACTATGGGGCATCGCATAACCATAACCAAAGTAACGATCAACTCCCCACTGGGCAATGAATACCAATATGGTCGGTATAAATACGGCCATGATGAACCTGCCCCTGTTGGACGTACCTCTTAGCTGGTCAATTATGCGGCCTTCAATAGCTGTGCCGCGTTCCAGCTTTTCTCAAACTGCATCGGGCTGACATAGCCCAATGTAGAGTGAATTCTGCGGTGGTTGTAGAAC
>NZ_JAVKLW010000104.1:0-20144 GCF_031538885.1 Limnohabitans sp. | reverse complement strand
ATTTGGTATCGTTCTTCTCGGCTGAGGTGCTTGTACATTGGGCAACTTCGACTTGGCGGTTAAAGCGGCCATGATGCTCTCGCATCCTCAGCCACCTATAACCAGTTCATCTTTGTTGCACTTCGTCCTTGAATCCGCCACAGATAAAAATGGAAAACAATGCCATGACCGAAGTACAGTGGAAAGACGTGCTCAAGTCGATCACCAAAAGTACCCAACCCAGACCTTGAGTTTTTACAGACGGCACACCCAAAGGACACGTTTCATGCACACCCCGAGTTCAGCATCCCCCATCACCCCCGTTGTTGCTCAACGTGCCGTCCCCGACGAATTGATCGCGGCACTGCAAGCGCGATTTGCCACGAACTGCTCGACCGCTCAGGTCATTCGTGAGCAGCACGGGCGCGATGAGTCGGCATTCACCCATGTGCCACCGCCTGCTGCTGTGGTGTTTGCCGAGAGTACGCAAGATGTGTCGGATGCGGTGGCCTTGGCCGCCCGCTACCAAGTGCCGGTGATTCCATTTGGCGTGGGCTCGTCGCTGGAGGGTCATTTGCTGGCGGTACAAGGCGGCATCAGCCTGGACGTGGGTCGCATGAACCAGGTGCTGCACATCCATGCCGAAGACCTGACGGTGACGGTGCAGCCTGGCGTGACGCGCAAGCAGTTGAATGAGGCACTCAAAAGCACGGGTTTGTTTTTTCCGATTGATCCTGGTGCCGATGCGTCGATTGGCGGCATGAGTGCGACCCGCGCGAGCGGAACGAATGCAGTGCGCTACGGCACGATGCGCGAGAACGTGTTGGCATTGGAGGTGGTGACCGCCAGTGGCGAAGTGATTCGCACAGGCACGCGCGCCAAGAAGTCAGCCGCAGGCTATGACCTCACGCGCTTGTTGGTGGGCAGCGAGGGCACACTGGGTGTGATGACCGAGATCACGCTGCGCATCTACCCACTGCCCGAAGCGGTCTCTGCCGCCATCTGCTCGTTCCCCAGCATTGAGGCGGCGGTGCGCACCACCATTGCGACGATTCAAATGGGCGTGCCGATTGCGCGTGTGGAGTTGATTGACGGCAACACCATCCGCATGGTCAACCACTACGCCAAACTGGGCTTGGCTGAAACACCGATGCTGTTGATGGAGTTTCATGGCTCACCCGCAGGGGTCAAGGAGCAGGCCGAGACGGTGCAAGAGATTGCGGCAGAGCATGGTGGCGAATCGTTTGAGTGGGCCACCACGCCCGAGGAGCGCACACGACTGTGGACCGCTCGACACAACGCGTATTTCGCGGCGATTCAAAGCAAGCCAGGCTGCCGCGCCATCAGCACGGATACTTGTGTGCCAATCAGCAAGTTGGCGGATTGTTTGCTGGACTCCATCGTGGAGGCAGACGCCACAGGCCTGCCCTACTTCTTGGTCGGCCATGTGGGGGATGGCAACTTTCACTTTGGCTATTTGATCGACCCCAACAATGCCGACGAGTGCGCCACCGCCGAAGACTTGAACCACAAGCTGGTTCATCGTGCGTTGCGCTTAGGCGGCACCTGCACGGGCGAGCATGGCATTGGCCTACACAAGATGGACTTCTTGCGGGCCGAAGCAGGTGAAGGCGCGGTGGACATGATGCGCACCATCAAGCGCGCACTAGACCCGCACAACATCATGAACCCCGGCAAGATTTTTGTCTAAGGGCGGCGCAGTTGATCGATGAGCCCGTTGAGTTCATCGAGTGAGCCAAATTGAATGGCCAATTCGCCCATTTCCTCCACACGGCCATGGCGCTTGACGCGCTTTTTAACGCGCACTTCCACTTGCGCGGTGAGCAAGTCAGAGAGTTCTTCTTCAAGGCGCTTGATGTCGCGTGATTTTTCGCTCTTGGGTTTTTGGGGCACGAGGTTGAACTCGGCGCTGAGTTTTTTGACCAAGCTTTCGGCTTCGCGCACCGACATTTTTTTGGCGCTGATTTGATTGGCCGCCGTGATTTGTGTGCCACGGTCAAGCGCCAACAAGGCGCGGGCATGGCCCATGTCAATGTCGCCAGCCATGAGCATGGACTGCACCGGGTCTGCAAGGTTGAGCAAGCGCAACAAGTTGCTGGCGGCGCTGCGTGAGCGGCCCACGGCTTGCGCGGCGAGTTCGTGGGTCAGGCCAAACTCTTTGACGAGGCGTTGCAAGCCCTGCGCTTCTTCAAGCGGGTTGAGGTCTTCGCGCTGGATGTTTTCAATCAGCGCCATGGCCGCTGCGGCTTCGTTGGGCACGTCGCGCACCAGCACGGGCACGGTGTCCAAGCCCGCGATTTTGGCGGCACGGCTGCGGCGTTCGCCCGCGATGATTTCATACTTGCCGGCGTTGGGGCCGTCATGGAGCTGACGCACCAAAATCGGCTGCATGATGCCTTGCGCTTTGATGCTTTCGGCCAGTTCGTACAACGCGCCCTCGTCCATACGTGTGCGCGGCTGGTACATGCCGGGCACCATTTGCGTCAAGGGCAAGGTGGTGGGCAAGCCATCCGCGGCGTTTTGTGCTGCCAAGCTGTCGTCGACTTTGGGGCCGAGCAAAGCTTCAAGGCCGCGGCCTAAGCCTTTGGGTTTTTTAGTGACCATGGGTGAGTTCTTCTTCGAGTAAATCTTGTAATAACGCGAGGCCTTCAGGCCAATCGCCAAGCTTGGCGTCGGCATTGAGGTGCCCGCTCATGCCGCAATCGACCATGCGCGAGCCCCACGCATGTGCCAGTGCACTGGCGCGCATGAAGCTGCAATACGGGTCATTGCGGCTGATGGCCAGCACACTGGGGAAAGGCAAACGCTCACGCACAATGGGGCTCCAGCTGTGCAGCATGTGCTGCATCTCCGCGCGCTCCACATCGGCAGGGGCCACCAGCAAGGCAGCTTTGACGTGGTGTGTGTGGTGTGAGTGTGCCGCCCATGCCGCGACCAAGACACAAGCCAAGCTATGGGCGACCAACACCGCGCCGGGGTTGGCCAACACCGTCTCCTCGAGCTGCATCATCCAGTCGCCACGCAAAGGCCCATCCCAGTTGTGTTGCTCTACGCGGATGTAGCCGTGCATGTGCTGCCAGCGACTTTGCCAGTGGTCTGGCCCGCTGTTGTGCCAGCCAGGAAGAAGGAGAACGGGAACGGTCATGTGCGTGCGTGGGCTTGGGTCTAGAACGCTTTGACGCGGTCCACCATTTCTTGCGCAAAGTCGACAAAAGCATGGCTGCCTTTGGCCGCGGGGTCAAACACAACGCCGGGCAAGCCATAGCTTGGCGCTTCGGCCAAACGCACGTTGCGGGGAATGACGGCGCTGAACACTTTGTCACCAAAGTGGTCTTTGAGTTGCTCGCTCACTTGTTGTTGCAAGGTGATGCGTGGGTCAAACATCACGCGCAAAAGGCCGATGATTTTGAGGTCGCGGTTCAGGTTGGCGTGGACTTGTTTGATGGTGTTGACAAGATCGGTCAAGCCCTCGAGGGCAAAGTATTCGCATTGCATCGGCACGATCACGCCATGCGCACAACACAGGCCATTGAGTGTGAGCATCGACAAGGAGGGCGGGCAATCGATCAAGATGAAGTCGTACTCCGCATCAACGGCGGCCAAGGCTTGCTTGAGGCGGTTCTCTCGGCGCTCCAAAGACACCAGCTCGACTTCAGCACCCGCCAAGTCGCGGTTGGCGCCCAAGACGTCATAGGTTGGGATTTTGGCGCGCACACCATCGGTGCCCCAGTCGCTGCGGATGCGGGCTTCGGCCACCGTGGCTTCTTCGAGCAACACGTCGTAGACCGACAGCGCCATTTCGCGCTTATCCACGCCCGAGCTCATGGTGGCATTGCCCTGCGGGTCTAAGTCCACCATCAACACCCGTTGGCCCACAAATGCCAAACCTGCCGCCAAGTTGACGGTGGTGGTGGTTTTACCCACGCCACCTTTTTGGTTTGCTACGCAAAAGATTTTGGCCATACAGCGCTTTCGAAAGTGACGGGAAATTATTTGAAGAAGGCCAACTTCAGCCCAAACGCAATCAGCAACACGCCGGCCGCTTTGTTGAGCATTACCGCCATCATCGGGTTGGCACGCACACGCTCGGCCAAATAGTGCACCAGCACAACAATCAGCAACCCATACAGAAAAGTCAGCCCCGCAATGGTGGCCGCCATGAAGCCAAAAGTGACCCAACCCTGATGAACCGCGGGGTCGACAAACAAGGGAAAGAACGCCATGTAAAACACAATCGCCTTGGGGTTCAACACGGTGATGAACAAGCCCTGGCGAAAGTAGTGATCTGACTTCATAGACAGCACGGGTGCGTCACCTGGCTTGCTGTTGAACAAGGAATAACCCAAGCCCAGCAAGTAGGCTGCGCCCATCCATTTGACCGAGCTGTACAAGCTGGGATAGTTGATGAGCACGGCTGACAAGCCAGCCACGGCGAGCCACAACAACACCTGGTCGCCCGCAATCACACCGCATGTAGCCGCCAAGCCCGAACGCACACCGCCCTTGCCCGTTGCGGCGAGCAAGGCCAAATTACCGGGGCCAGGAATGGCAAGAAAAATAAGGATGGCAACGACGAATGAACCTTCGTCCGAGATACCGAACATAAATGTCTCAGATTTAAAACTGAGGGAAGTTTAACCGCGCATCCAGATGATGCAGCGCTCGGCATCCAAACTGGGCACTTGGAGCTGTTCCACGTGAAACACATACACGCTTTTCGGGAGTGCCGCCAGCTCTTGATCTGGGTGCTTGCCCTTCATAGCCATCCAAATTCCGCGCGGGGCTAGGGCTGACGTAGACCAAGCGGTGAAGTCCTGCAACGAGGCGAAAGCGCGAGAACACACCACGTCATAGGGCTGGGTCAAGCTCTCCACCCGTGCGTGTAGCCCCTTGAGGTTGGGCAACTTCAGCGTCGCCGCCACCTGTTGGATGAAGGCCGCTTTTTTAGCCACGGTGTCCACACAGGTCACGGAAATGTCAGGGCAAGCAATGGCAATCACAATGCCTGGCAAGCCAGCGCCCGCACCCACATCCAGCAAACGGAAAGGTGGCATAGCACCACCCGCCTCAACCGACGAAGCGCCTTGCTCCGTCGACGCCAGTAAAACCAACTTGGCCAATTCACGGCGCAGCGGTGCGATGACGGCCAAGCTGTCGAGCAAGTGGTGCGTGAGCATTTCATGAGCATCACGAACGGCGGTGAGGTTGTAAACCTTGGTCCACCTGGCAATCAAATCCATATAGGCCAGCAACTTGTCTTGCTGGTCGTCGCCCAGGGTCAGGCGCAAATCGTCAAGCCCTTGGCGCAGGGCGGGTAGAAAGGGGTGCATCTAGGCAGCCTCGACCGATGGGTCAATAACAGCTTCCGCCACAAACCCCCTGACGCGGGAGCGCTTCAAATGGATCAGCAACAAAGAAATAGCCGCAGGTGTCACACCGGATAAACGCGAGGCCTGCCCCAAGGTCTCAGGACGTTGGCGGCTCAGACGCTGACGCACCTCAAATGACAAGGCGGTGACCGCGTTGTAGTCCAAGTCTTCGGGCAGCTTTAGGTTTTCGTAGTGAGCGGCGCGTTCGACTTCGTCGCGCTGACGGTCGATGTAGCCCGAGTATTTGGCCGCGATCTCGATCTGCTCAATCACCGCACGGGTTGTTTCACGCGAAACCTCATCCCCAGCCAAGGCCTCTGCCAACTCTTGGTTTCGGTACTTCGCGCCGTCCATCGACGTCAAGGCTTGGTAGCTCACGTCTGGACGACGGAGTAAATCGGCCAAGTTGTATTCGCGGTCAATCGCCTTGCCCAAGACGCGCTCGGCCTCCGCCGTCGGCAGGTTGCGCGGATTGATCCAGATAGATTTCAGGCGTTCTGTTTCACGTGAAACAGCATCGCACTTGCGGCTGAACGCCTCCCAGCGTGCGTCATCCACCAAGCCCATTTGGCGGCCGATCTCGGTCAGCCGTACATCGGCGTTGTCTTCGCGCAGCTGTAGGCGAAACTCCGCGCGGCTGGTGAACATGCGGTAGGGCTCAGTCACGCCCTTGGTAGTGAGGTCGTCAACCAGCACACCCAAGTAGGCTTGATCACGGCCCGGCGTCCACGCGCCACCAAAGTCATTGGCCATGCCAGCCAGACTACGGCATTGCAATGCGGCGTTGATACCCGCAAACAAGCCTTGGGCCGCCGCCTCTTCATAGCCGGTGGTGCCGTTGATTTGCCCGGCGAAGAACAGGCCACCGATGGCGCGGGTTTCAAAGCTGCGTTTGAGCTCGCGCGGATCGAAGTAGTCGTACTCGATGGCGTAGCCCGGGCGAGTGATGTGGGCGTTTTCCAAGCCCTTCATGGAGCGAACCAAGTCGTACTGGATGTCAAATGGCAGGCTGGTGCTGATGCCATTGGGGTAGTACTCATTCGTGGTGAGGCCTTCGGGCTCTAGGAAAATTTGGTGGCTGTCTTTGTTTGCAAAGCGGTTGATTTTGTCTTCCACGCTCGGGCAGTAGCGTGGGCCCACGCCTTCGATCTTGCCGGCGAACATGGGGCTGCGGTCAAAGCCGGAGCGGATGATGTCATGGGTGCGGGCGTTGGTGTGGGTGATCCAGCACGGCATGTGCGCCGGGTGCATGGAGGCACGCCCCATGAAGCTGAACACCGGCACTTCACCCAACACCCCCGCCGAGGCTGCGCTGGTTGCCGTCTGAGCTAGCACGCCATCGCCCGGTTGCTCGATGCACTGGCTGAAGTCAATGGTGCGACCATCAATGCGCGGCGGGGTGCCTGTCTTGAGGCGGCCCTGGGGCAACTTCAGTTCTTTGAGTCGCGCGGACAAGCTCAGCGCGGGCGGGTCGCCCGCACGACCACCCGCGTAGTTGTTCAAGCCGACGTGGATCTTGCCATCCAAGAAGGTGCCGGCAGTCAGAACTACCGTGCGGCTGCGAAACCGAATACCCGCTTGGGTGCAGGCCCCCACCACACGATCGCCCTCCACCATCAAGTCGTCCACGGCCTGTTGAAACAACCACAAGTTGGGTTGGTTTTCGAGCAGGCGACGGATGGCTGCTTTGTACAAAATGCGGTCTGCTTGGGCGCGGGTTGCGCGGACGGCCGGGCCTTTGGAGCTGTTCAAAATACGGAACTGAATGCCGCCTTCATCGGTGGCCAAAGCCATGGCGCCGCCCAAAACATCCACCTCTTTGACCAAGTGGCCCTTGCCAATCCCACCGATGGACGGGTTGCAACTCATCTGGCCCAAGGTCTCGATGTTGTGACTCAAGAGCAAGGTTTTAGCCCCCATGCGTGCTGCGGCCAGCGCCGCCTCTGTGCCCGCGTGGCCGCCGCCAACAACGATGACATCAAACTCTTGGGGGTACAACATAAAACCAACCTTTGGGGTGCGCACACATGCAGGGCTGAAGGGGCGGTGCGCCGCCCTTTAAGCCAAGGGCACGATTTTACAAGGGCTTGTTCAAGGTGATACTGGCACGCAAGCCGTGGGGGCTTTCCGTTTGCAGCGTCACTTTGGCACCGAGCAACCGTACATAGGCGTTGACAATGGCGAGGCCCAAACCCGAGCCCTCTTTCAAGGCCTCACCTGCCGAGCCTTGCACCCAGCGCTGGGTGAGTTTTTTGAGTTGCTCTGGGGAAACGCCAGGACCGTTGTCAATCACCGACAACACCACGGCTTGTGGCGCATCAACCACCGATACCGTGATATGGCTTTCACCATCGGGCGAGCGACCATAACGCAAAGCGTTGTCAAGCAAGTTGTTCAACACACCCTCGATCAAAGCGCCGTTGCCCAAGGCCCAAACAGCTTGGTCCACCCCACGCGCACCAAGGTCCACGCCCGCTGCATCGGCGCGTGGCAAAAACCGCAACACAGCTTCGCCCACCAACACATCCAGCGCCACGGGTTTGGGCTCTAACGTGTGCTGGGCTTCATCGGCCAACGCCAACGCCAACAATTGATCGACCAAGTGGCTGGCCCGCTCCTGGCTCTGGGCAATGCCTTGCAACTGCTCGCGCCAAACCTGCGGGTCGCTGTGGCGCAAACCGTAATCGGCCAAGGCGCGAATCCCCGCCAAGGGGGTGCGCAGCTCGTGCGCCACATTGCCCGAAAACTCGCGCTGCGCCTGCACACTCTGCGCCATGCGCCCCAGCAGCGCATTGACTGCTTGGCCCAAGCGCTGCACATCGCGTGTGGTGGCCGTCACTGGCACAGGCGTCAAGTCACGCGCATCACGGCGGCCCACCGCCTTCTCCAGCTCGGCAAGTGGGACCAAATCGTCCTCGATCGCACGCTGCAACCATGCGGCCAACACCAAGAGCAACAACAGCTGCGGCACGATGGAAAACGTCAACAACCGCTGCAGCAAATGATCGCGGCTAGCGGTGGTTTGGGCCATCACCACATAAAAGTCACCTGGCTGCTGCCGGTGAATCGACACGCTACGCAACACACGGCCTTGGTATTCCACCGCATCGAAATGCGGCTTTGACGTGTCATCGAGTTGCGGCGGGCGTAAGCCCGCATGGCCGGCCAACAAGGCGCCATTCGCATTCAACACCGCGAAGTACAAGGACTCGCTTTGATCAAACAACACCGTGCTCATCTCTTGGGCTGAGAGGCTTAAATCCAACGAGCCAGACTCATCGGCAGCGCGGCGCACATGGCTGGCGACCAAATACGCATCGTCCAACAAAGCACGGTCAAACGCCTGCTGTGCAAAGTAAGACGCAATGCCCACCACCAAGGCCGATCCAAGCAACCACATCACGGCCAATGGCACCAGTACGTGACGCAGCAAACGATTGCGCAGTGAGGGCTTGCGAGGCATGGCCATGGTCATGTTTGCTCCTCCAACACATAGCCAATGCCACGCAAGGTGCGAATGGTGGCACCACTGTCTGCGAGTTTTTTACGCAACCTAGAAATAAAGGCTTCGAGCGCGTTGTCCCCCAGCGCGTCGTCAAAGCCCGAGAGTTTGTCGGACAGCACACGCTTGCTAACAGCGCGACCCGGCGGGCTCATCAACTCACGCAGCACTTCGAACTCACGGGCAGGCAAAGCCAAATCGACATCGTCCAAAAAAATACGGTGCAGCTTGCGATGCAGGCGCAAACGCCCGACCTGCACCTCGTCATCCACGCCATGCGTACGACGCACCAAGGCACGCAAGCGGGCCTCGACCTCTTCTAGATCAAAAGGTTTGCCCAAGTAGTCATCCGCCCCCGCATCTAAACCCGCAATGCGCTCATCGGTGCGGTTACGCGCGGTCAAGACCAACACAGGCGTGCGGTCGCCGCGGGCACGCGCTTCTCTCAACAATTGCAAACCGCTGCCTTGGGCCGCATGGGTTTGACCGTTAAGTGGCAAATTCAAATCGAGCAACACGGCATCGTAGGTTTGCACCTGCCAAAAGTGGGCCCCATCTTCCAAGTGACTGGCCGCGTCCACGCGATGGCCCGCATCACTCAGGCTGCGCAACATCACCGTTTGCAACACGGCGTCGTCTTCAATCAACAAAATTCGCACGGGTGACTTAAAAAATAATGAAGTCAGGGGCTGGTCAGCCAGAATGAACGATAAACGTGAGTATGAGCATACGACAGAATCTGCAAGACCGCTTGCACCACACCACCCTCGCTTTGTTAAACACACCCAGCAAACGCTACGGCGTTGGGGCAGGCTTGGCCGCGCTGGTGATCGTGCTTTACATGCTGCTGGGCCAAGAAGCCCCCTCCAAACCACCCGCGCCGCAACCCATCGTGCAAGGCCAACAACTGCGCTTCCCCGCTGGCCATCCACAACTGGCCTTGCTGGGCACCATCGAGGCCAAAGCCGCCGAGAGCGTGACCATCGAACTACCCGCACGCTTGGTCTGGAACGAAGAACGCACCCAGCGCATCTACCCTGCCTTTGCAGGACGCGTGCTCACGCTGAATGCCGACATCGGCCAAAGTGTCAGCGCGGGCCAAGTGCTGGCCACCTTGGCCTCGCCTGAGTTTGGTGCAGCCCAAGCAGACACGGCCAAAGCCTTGGCCGATGCCCAAGTGGCCGAACGCGCCTTGGCACGGCACCAAACATTGTTTGAAGCCGATGTGATCTCGCGCAAAGAGCTAGATGCCACCGAAGCCGATGCGCTTCGCGCCAAAGCCGAACTGGCGCGTGCCCAAGCACGCACACGCATGTACGGCAGCGCCAACACCGTGAACCAGCAACTCGGTCTGGCGGCCACCGTGCGCGGCGTGGTGGTCGAGCGCAACCTGAGCGCCGGCCAAGAGGTTCGCCCCGACCAAGGCGGCCCCGGCAACCAAGCCTTGTTTGTGGTCAGCGACCCCAACGTGTTGTGGGTGCAGATTGATGCGCGCGAATCCGACACCGCTTCGCTCAAACCCGGCACCCGAATCACACTGACGCTGCCAAACTTCCCTGGCCAAACATTTGACGCCAAGATCACCGCCACCGGTGACTTCATCGACAGCAACACGCGTTCGATCAAAGTACGCGCCATCATCGACAACGCACAACGCGTACTCAAAGCCGAAATGCTGGGCACGGCCCGCATAGAGCGCAAACTAACCGCTGGAGTGTTGGTACCCGCCAGCGCCGTGCAACTACGCGGCACCGAGCACTGGGCCTATGTGCAGACCGAACCAGGCGTGTTTGAACCGCGCCGCGTGAAACTGGGCTACGAAGGTTTGCAAGAAGTCCTCATCGTGGACGGCGTGCAAGCGAACGAACGGGTGGTGAAAGAAAATAGCTTGCTGCTGGCGCGTGAGTTCCGCAATGCCCAAGACGAGGCCATGCAGCACACACCGGCCCCCGGATCTGCCGCACCCGCCAGCCACGCAGGTCAAAAATGAAACGCCTCATCGACTATGCGCTGAACCAGCCGCTGTTCATTCTGCTGGGCACACTGCTGTTTGTGATGGCCGGTGTATTCGCATTCAAGAACTTATCGGTAGAAGCCTTCCCTGACGTCACCGACACGCAAGTGACAGTGATTGCGCTTTACCCAGGTCGCGCCGCGGAAGAGGTAGAAAAAGAAGTGACGCTGCCTATTGAGGTCGCGCTGTCTGGCTTGCCCAACTCCATTCGCGTGTTCTCACACACGCAATTTGGTTTGTCGTTCACCGTGGTCACGTATGACGACAAGGCGGAGGTCAACCTCGCGCGTCAACAAGTCAACGAGCGCTTGAGCAGCATCGATTTACCCGCAGGCGTGCAAGCCAACGTCATGCCCAATGCCACCCCTGTGGGTGAAGTGATGCGCTACCGACTCAAGGGCGACGGCAAAACCTCCACCGAGCTTCGCACCATCCAAGACTGGACGGTGGAGCGTGCGCTGCGTCAAATCCCAGGCGTGGCCGATGTGGTGGGCATGGGTGGCTACATCAAGCAATACGAAGTGCAGCCCGACATGCAAAAGCTGCGCGCCTACAAGCTCACGCTGCAAGACTTGCAAGAGGCCATGGGCCGCGGCAACGCTAACGCGGGTGGCAGCTACGTGGCGCAGGGCGCACAACAGTTCGCCATCCGCGGCATTGGCTTGCTGCACTCGGCACAAGACATTGCCAATATCGTCGTCACAGCACGCGGCAACACGCCCGTGCTGGTACGTGATGTGGCCACCGTAGCTATCGGCGCCGTGCCACGCTTAGGGACCGTCGGCCAAGACATGGACGACGATGTCGTCACCGGCATCGTCATCATGCGCAAAGACGAAAACCCCAGCGTGGTGCTCAAAGGCGTGAAAGAAAAACTCGCCGATCTGAACGAGCGCGTGCTGCCCAAGGGCGTGCAAATCGTGCCGTTTTATGACCGCACGTGGTTGATGGGCAAAACACTCACGACCGTGTTTAAAAACTTGGTCGAAGGCGCACTGCTGGTGTCGCTGGTGCTGTATCTGTTCTTGTCGAACATGCGCGCTTCGCTGGCCGTGGTCGTCGTGATTCCGCTGGCGCTACTGTCGACGTTTTTGGGCTTGAAGATTTTGGGCGTGCCCGCCAACTTACTCAGCTTAGGCGCGATGGACTTCGGCATCATCGTGGACGGCGCAGTGATCGTGATTGAAAACATCATGCATCGCTTGGCCGAGCGTGGCGAAGGTATGAACGAGAAAGAGCGTCGCACCCTCATCACCAACGCGGCGAACGAAGTGGGCCGCCCGACCTTGTTCTCTATGCTCATCATCATTGCCGCACACATCCCGATCTTTGCGTTGCAACGTCACGAGGGGCGCATCTTCCAACCCATGGCGTTATCCGTGACCACGGCGTTGATTGGCTCACTGATCTTCTCACTCACCTTGGTGCCATTGCTGGCTTATTGGATGCTGCGCAAAGGCATTCCGCACGGCGACAACGGTTTGGTGTCTTGGGCCAAGCGCGTTTATGAGCCCGTGCTGAACTGGGCGCTTGAAAAGCCACGCAAAGTAGTCGCGATTGCCTTGAGTGGTTTTGCTGTATCCATCTTGGCGGCCGCCAGCTTAGGCTCCGAATTTTTGCCAGAGCTCAACGAGGGCACGTTCTGGGTCAACTGGGACATGCCCGCCAGCGTGTCGCAAGAAGAAGCCGCCAAGGTCTTGCGCAAAGCACGCTTGCAGTTAATGACCATTCCTGAGGTGCGCACCGTAGTCTCCAAAGCGGGTCAACCCGAAGACGGTACTGACCCCAAAACCCTCAGCATGGCCGAGGTGTTTGTGGACGTGAAGCCCGCCGAAGAGTGGCGCAAAGGCATGACGCGCGATTTACTGATTGAGGAAATGGGCCAAAAGCTGGCCGTCATCCCCGGCGTAGACCCCGCGTTTTCCATGCCCATTCGTGACAACGTGCTTGAATCTATTTCGCAAATCAAAGGCCAAATTGTGGTCAAGGTATCGGGCGACGACTTGGACGTGCTGCGCAAAACCACCGAAGCCATGCAACGCGAGTTCAAGCAAGTGGTGGGGGTTCAACGCGCCGAGATTGACCGCTTGGGCGAAGTGCCGCAACTCATTGTGGACATTGACCGTGACCGCGCCGCACGCCTGGGCCTGAATGTGGGAGACATCCAAGACGTGATCGAGTCGGCACTCGCCGGCCGTGCCACCACAGAGATTTGGGAAGGTGAACGCAAGTTCTCTGTGGTGCTGCGATTGGCAGGCGACCGTCGCTCGGTCATGCACCTGCCCGCCACACCGATCGCGCTGCCCGGCGGTGGCTACGCCACACTTGAAAACGTAGCGACCATCCGTCAAGGCAGCGGTGCGATGAACATTGCGCGTGAAGCAGGTCGACGCACGATGGCGATTGGTATCTTTGTGAAAGGTCGCGACATGGGCTCCGTCGTCGCCGACATGAAGGCACGCGTGGACAAGAACGTGAAGATCGCCGACAGCTATACCGTCACATGGTCGGGCGAATTTGAAAACCAAGAGCGCGCCATGCAACGCTTGGGCGTGGTGGTGCCGATTTCTCTGTTGCTGATCTTTGTCTTGTTGTTCGATGCCTTTGGCTCGTTCAAAACAGCGGGGCTGATTTTGATCAACGTGCCCCTCGCCTTGATCGGCGGCTTTGTGGCCTTGTGGCTTTTTAGCATCCCGCTGTCGGTGTCTGCGGCGATTGGCTTTATTGCTTTGTCGGGTCAGGCGGTGCTCAACGGCGTGGTGATGCTGTCCGTGTTCCAACAGTTACGCAACGCAGGCTACACGGTGATGGAAGCCGTCAAAGAAGGCGCGCTGCAACGCCTGCGCACGGTGCTGATGACTGCCATGCTGGCGGCATTGGGCTTGCTGCCGATGGCTCTGAGCCACGACATTGGTTCGGAGACACAACGCCCCTTGGCCATCGTGGTGATTGGTGGGCTGGTCACGGCCACGCTGCTGACCTTGGTGGTGTTGCCCGCGCTGTATGTGTCTTGGTTCTCGAAGCCTACCGCGCCGCAGCAGGGTTGAGCAGGGACACCGGTATTTGTGCGTGGTGCGTTAGGCTTGAACGAGGGTATGTTCGATGGCGCACTCCGTAGGGAGGGTACCGAACATTGTTAACCCTCCTTGTTTGCACCAGCATTCATCAGCTTGTAGGCTGCTACAGCAACACCTCCTGCCGCAATCACGCCGCCGCCGATTGCGACGGGTACCGCCCATGCGGGCGCAGTACCGATACCAACAAGCGCAAGCGCTGGGCCCGCCCACCCTCCAATAGCAGCGCCAGCCACTGCAAACGGAACAGTCGCTGCCATACCAACACCGCCAGTTGCCAAGCCAACACCAGATCCGAAGACTCCGCCTGCAACACCACCAATAGCTGTGCCGACGGCACTAATAGTCCCCGTCGCAGAGGCTCCCGCCGCCACAACCCCGGCCGTTGATGCAGCAGCCCCTCCAACGATAGCGGCACAGACAGCAACGTTTTCGGTTTTGTTTGTGGGCTGTTTCTTTTCTTCGTCATGTGTTGTCTCGGGCATCGTGACCTCCTGATGTGATTTGCTAAGCGTCAGCGCCGAGAAGTGGCCTGACAAATTTGTACAGCTAAGGCAAACGCGATTAAACGTCGATATTGGCAGCGCGCAAAGCGTTGTTTTCAATGAAGTGGCGGCGAGGCTCGACCTCGTCGCCCATCAACATGGTGAACACGCGATCGGCTTCAATGGCGTCATCAATTTGCACACGCAACAAGCGGCGGACTGTCGGGTCCATCGTGGTTTCCCATAGCTGCGCAGGGTTCATCTCGCCCAAGCCTTTGTAGCGTTGACGCGCGGTAGCGTTTTCGGCCTGAACAATCAGCCACTTCATGGCTTGCCGGAAGTCGGTGACCTTTTCTTCTTTTGCTTTGTCGCCTTCGCCACGCTGTACTTTCGAACCCTCTCCCAGCAAGCCACGGAAGGTTTGTGCGGCTTCGGCTAACGCAGCGTAATCCGCACCATGCACAAAGTCTTGGGTGATCACGCTGCTCTTGACGTTGCCGTGGTGGCGGCGGCTGATGCGCAAAATGGGTTTGTCGGTGCGGGCATCGAACTCCCCGGTGGCCTCTGAACCACTGCCAAGTTCGCGCAATTTTTCTTGCATGGCCGCCGCAGATTTTTCTGCATCAGCCACGGTGTCCAGACTCACAGAGACGCCATCTGCCATGGCGCGCAAGGCTTCTGCATCCATGAATCCACTCAGACGAGCAATCACCGACTCAGCCACTTGGTGCTTGCGCGCCAACTCACCCAACGTATCGCCGTTTAAGGTGTGTGAATTGCTGCCACCGGTGGTGATGCTGGCGTCTTTCAAGGCGATGCGTAGCAAGAAGCCATCCAATGCAGATGCGTCTTTGAGATACAGCTCTTCTTTGCCTGCTTTGACTTTGTACAAAGGTGGTTGAGCGATGTAGATATGACCACGCTCGACCAACTCTGGCATTTGACGGTAGAAGAAGGTCAGCAAAAGCGTACGAATGTGTGCGCCGTCCACGTCCGCGTCGGTCATGATGATGATGCGGTGGTAGCGCAGCTTGTCTACATTGAAGTCATCTGTTGCAGACTTACCAGACTCCGCACTGGCTTTGCCAATGCCCGTTCCCAAGGCGGTGATGAGCGTCAAAATTTCATTGCTGGTGAGCAATTTTTCGTAACGCGCTTTTTCAACGTTCAAGATCTTGCCGCGCAGCGGCAAGATGGCTTGGAATTTACGGTCACGGCCTTGCTTAGCTGAACCACCCGCAGAGTCACCCTCGACGATGTAAATTTCGCACAGCGACGGATCTTTTTCTTGGCAATCTGCCAGTTTTCCTGGCAAACCCATGCCGTCCAATACGCCTTTGCGCCGTGTCATCTCTCGTGCTTTGCGTGCGGCTTCGCGCGCACGTGCGGCTTCTACAATCTTGCCGCAAATAATCTTGGCATCGTTGGGGCGCTCTTGCAGATAGTCTGCCAAGGTTTTGGCAACGATGTCTTCAACTGGCGCACGCACTTCGCTAGAAACAAGCTTGTCTTTGGTTTGGCTGCTGAACTTAGGCTCAGGCACTTTGACAGACAACACGCAGCACAAGCCTTCGCGCATGTCGTCGCCTGTGACTTCTACCTTTGCCTTCTTAGCAAATTCGTTTTCTTCGATGTACTTGTTGATGACACGTGTCATCGCGGCACGCAGTCCTGTCAAATGGGTACCACCATCACGTTGAGGGATGTTGTTGGTAAAGCACAACACATTTTCGTTGTAACCATCGTTCCACTGCATGGACACTTCCACACCAATGCTGGTGCCAGGAATTCCACCGTAGGTGTCAGCAGGTCGCTCGCCTTCTGCGTAAAACGCATTAGGGTGCAGCACTTTCTTCCCGGAGTTGATGAAATCAACAAATCCCTTAACACCGCCAGCACCAGAAAAGTCGTCTTCTTTCTCCGTGCGCTCATCCATCAAGCGGATGCGTACACCATTGTTCAAGAAACTTAGTTCACGCAAACGCTTACTCAAAATCTCATAATGAAAATCAGTATTTTGTGTGAAGATTTCTGTGTCAGGCAAGAAGTGAACTTCAGTACCACGCTTTTCGGTATCGCCTATGATGCGCATGGGAGACACTTCTACACCATTCACCACTTCGATCAATCGGTTTTGCACAAACCCTTTAGAAAACTCCAAAGTGTGCACCTTGCCGTCACGACGAACAATCAAGCGTAGTGACTTAGACAATGCATTGACGCAAGACACTCCTACGCCGTGTAGCCCGCCAGACACTTTGTAGCTGTTCTGGTTGAACTTGCCGCCGGCATGCAACTCGGTCAATGCGATTTCTGAGGCACTGCGCTTTGGCTCGTGCTTGTCATCCATTTTCACGCCTGTTGGGATGCCACGCCCGTTATCCGTGACGCTGATGGAGTTGTCACTATGAATGGTGACCACGATATCATCACAATGACCAGCCAAAGCTTCATCGATGGAGTTGTCGACCACTTCAAACACCAAGTGATGTAACCCTGAACCATCAGATGTATCACCAATGTACATACCTGGGCGTTTACGAACCGCTTCAAGACCTTCCAAAATTTGGATAGAGCCTTCACCGTAGCCTTCACCAGTTAAAGGTGTTACTTGGGTTTCAGAAATTTGAGTGGGTTCAGTCATAGCAAGTCTTCATGCGTGAGGAAAAAGTACCTCACGCGTTCAATCGTAGAAAAATGGAATAACGAAGCGTTAAATACGCATTGGCATCACAACGTATTTGAAAGTGGCGTTGTCTGGGATGGTGATCAGCGCTGAGCTGTTGGAGTCTGCTAGATCAACCTGCACCATGTCTTGGTCCATGTTGGTCAATGCATCTATCAAGTAAGTCACGTTGAAACCAATTTCAATTGCATCACCGCTGTAGTCAATTTCAAGTTCATCTACAGCTTCTTCTTGCTCTGCGTTGCTAGATGACACGCGCAATACGCCAGGTTCCAAATTCAGGCGAACGCCTTTGAATTTCTCGCTAGTCAAAATTGCTGTGCGTTGTAAAGTCGCCAACAAAGCTGTGCGACCCATGGTGATTGTGTTCTTATGATTTTTTGGAATCACACGGTTGTAATCTGGGAACTTACCTTCAACCAGCTTGGTTACAAACTCCATATCGTCGAATGTGAATTTGGCTTGGTTCCCTGCAAATTGCATTTCAAGCGCACCTTCTTTTTCGCTCAGCAAACGCTGCATTTCCAACACTGTTTTACGGGGCAAGATAACCTCTTGACGCGGTACATCAACATCTAAAGTAGCCGAAGAGAAGGCCAAACGATGTCCATCGGTCGCAACCAAACTAAGTTGGTTTCCTTCTGCTACGAATAAAATTCCATTGAGGTAGTAGCGAATGTCATGCACAGCCATCGCGAATGAGACCTGGTGTAATAACTCTTTCAAAGTTTTTTGCGGCACACTGAAAGAAGAACCAAAGTTGGCTGCTTCTTGCACCAATGGAAAATCTTCAGCGGGCAAGCTCTGCAAAGTAAAGCGGCTCTTGCCGCCTTTCAAAATCAGTTTATTCTGACTGGACTTTAAGCTCACAGTTTGATCCGAAGGCATGGTACGCAAAATATCAATCAACTTGCGTGCCCCAACAGTGGTTGTGAAGTTTCCAACATCACCGTCAGTCTCTACCATCATTCTGATCTGAATTTCTAGATCGCTTGTGGTCAGTTGCAACACACTCCCCGTTTTGCGAATCAACACATTCGCCAAAATAGGCAATGTATGGCGGCGTTCAACAATGCCGGCGACAGATTGCAGGACAGACAAAATTTTGTCTTGTGTTGCTTTAAGTACGATCATCTCTTCCTCTTGTTTTCTTTATTTAAGTTAGTAGTAGTAGATAAGCAAAGCATCTTTCTGTGGAGAACAGCATTTTCCTCTTTTTTTTCAAGTACTTGAGCTCACTCGTAAGATGTTGAGAAGAGCACTTTCTGACATTACTCAAAACTGGATAACTTTTTCTTTTTTATTTTTCTGTGGATAACTTTGGTGTTATGCATAAATTATTCACAGAGTTATCTTTCTCTCTGCTTAGCCTTTGAGTGTTTGTTCCAAAACATGCAGTTGTTGGTTTAAATCTACCATTTGTAGGCGTTCTGCAGTAATTTTGCGAACAGCATGTAAGACTGTGGTGTGGTCACGACCACCAAACAGCTCGCCAATTTCTGGAAGACTTTTTTGTGTGAGTTCTTTAGTAAGGTACATTGCAATTTGTCGAGGTTTTGCAATCGAGGCTGGACGCTTCTTAGAGTACATGTCAGCTACTTTGATTTTGTAGTAGTCAGCCACAGTTTTTTGGATGTTTTCTACAGAAATTTGTCGATTCTGAATAGAGAGCAAATCACGTAAAGCATCGCGTGCGAGTTGAATTGAAATTTCTTTTTGATTGAACCGCGAATAGGCCAAAATTTTACGCAAAGCGCCCTCGAGTTCACGTACGTTGGAGCGCACATTCTTCGCAACGAAGAAGGCAATCTCTTCGGGCATCTCAGAGCCTTCAGCGCGTGACTTGCTGATCAAAATTGCAACACGCATTTCTAACTCTGGCGGTTCAATAGCGACTGTCAAACCTGCATCAAAACGAGAAACCAAACGTTCGTGAATGTCTGTTAGACCCTTCGGATACGTGTCACTTGTCATGATGATGTGAGACTTTTTAGCCAACAGTGCTTCAAAAGCGTTGAAAAACTCTTCCTGTGTGCGTTCTTTGTTTGCAAAGAATTGCACGTCGTCGATCAATAGTAAATCGAGTGAGTGATAACGCTCCTTGAACTCATCAAAAGTTTTACGCTGATACGCTTTAACCACGTCTGAAACAAACTGTTCTGCGTGGATGTAGAGAACTTTCGCGTCTGGCCGTTCAGTCAGTAGTTTGTTCCCAACGGCATGCATTAAATGCGTCTTACCCAACCCTACACCACCGTAGATGAACAAGGGGTTGTAAAGTTGACCAGGCATGGTTGCCACATGCATGGCTGCGGCGCGAGCCATCCGGTTGGCCGTCCCTTCAACCAAGGTATCAAAAGTTAGCGCTGTGTTGAGACGTGTGCGAGAACCGCTTGGAATCCCCTCCTCAAGACCGACAAAACTTTCAGGCAATGATTCGAGCTCTTGAGAAAACGAAACAGATTTAACCCTGATAGGCGTTTCCTTAGGAGTAATTGCTAACTCGACAGAAATTGGTTGTCCATGAAATTGTTGCAATAGGCCAGCAATTCTGTTCGCATATTGAGCACGAACCCAATCTAATTTGAATCGATTACCGACCAAAATAGTGACTTTACTGAAATCTTCAGCCACGCTTGCAAGTAGCGGTTTGATCCAAGTGTTGAACTGCTGTTCTGGTAATTCCTGCGCCAGTTGCTCGATGCAGATTTGCCACAAATCCGCACCAGAACTTGGTGACACGCCGTCAGCGGCAGAAGATGGAAGACTCTGGTTCATTAAATATTTTTCTGTGGATAGCTGTCCCTAAAAGACAGGGAATGGGCCACTTTATCAAAAAACTATCCACAGGTCATCTAAATTTATGAACTTTTAAAAAGGCGGATTCAAGGACGAAGTGCAACACGCTTTAACGAGGCATGGAATACCTCGTGAGGTGTCTTGAATCCTAGTCGCTTTCTGGGGCGGTGATTCAATCGGTTTTCAATCATAGTCAATTCCTCATCCGTCACGGT
>NZ_JAVKLW010000103.1:0-9522 GCF_031538885.1 Limnohabitans sp. | reverse complement strand
GAAACCGTGACGGATGAGGAATTGACTATGATTGAAAACCGATTGAATCACCGCCCCAGAAAGCGACTAGGATTCAAGACACCTCACGAGGTATTCCATGCCTCGTTAAAGCGTGTTGCACTTCGTCCTTGAATCCGCCTAGTTTTAGTGAGATGATTTGCCAGAAAAATGCTGAGGCTGGCCAAATCTGGCGGTGGAAAATTGAGGGGTGAATTGCGGGGGAGGGGTAAAAAATCCTTGCAGATTTTTGTAGCGCGTCTACGATTGCGGTTATGTCAGTGGACTGGAAATGGACCAGCTACGATGCCAGAAAGGGTTTTGATCATGCGGACAGATCGCCCCGCCTGACGCAAGCTCTCCGTGCGTTTGGAAATAGGCCCATCTCAGTATGAGCCTATTTTTTGTCTGAATCAGATGGATTACTTTACATCGTGTCGATGAAGCTGCGCAATTTGTCGCTGCGGCTTGGGTGCTTCAACTTACGCAAAGCTTTGGCTTCGATTTGACGGATGCGCTCGCGTGTGACGTCAAACTGTTTGCCCACTTCTTCTAGCGTGTGGTCCATGGCCATTTCGATACCAAAGCGCATGCGCAGCACTTTGGCCTCGCGTGGCGTCAGAGCATCCAAAATGTCTTTCACCACATCGCGCAAGCCCGCTTGCATCGCAGCTTCGATGGGTGCGGTGTTGACGCTGTCTTCAATGAAGTCGCCCAAGTGGCTGTCGTCATCGTCACCGATTGGTGTTTCCATCGAGATCGGTTCTTTGGCGATTTTCATGATCTTGCGAATCTTGTCTTCTGGAATCTCCATCTTCTCGGCCAAGACGCTGGCATCGGGCTCGAAACCAAACTCTTGCAAGTGTTGGCGGCTGATGCGGTTCATCTTGTTGATGGTCTCGATCATGTGCACAGGAATTCGAATGGTGCGTGCCTGGTCTGCAATCGAGCGCGTGATGGCTTGACGAATCCACCAAGTGGCATAGGTCGAGAACTTATAGCCGCGACGGTATTCAAACTTGTCCACGGCTTTCATCAAACCGATGTTGCCTTCTTGGATCAAGTCAAGGAACTGCAAACCACGGTTGGTGTATTTCTTGGCAATCGAGATCACCAAACGCAAGTTGGCTTCGATCATTTCCTTCTTCGCGCCGCGTGAGCTGCGCTCACCCGCGTTCATGCGCTTGTTGATGTCTTTGAGTTGCTCCAAAGGCACTACCACGCGAGACTGCAAGTCGATCAGTTTTTGCTGCGAGTCTTGCACAGGCGGGATAAAACGTCCCATGGTGGTTGACCAAGGCTTGCCTGCTGCGGCTTGTTTTTCAACCCACTTGAGGTTGAGCAAGTTCGGTGGGAAGTCTTTGATGAATGTGGCTTGTGGCATGCCACATTTGTCCACGATGATGCGACGCAGTTCGCGTTCGTTTTTACGCACATCATCAACTTGGCCACGTACCAATTCGCACAGCTTTTCAATGGTCTTGGCCGTGAAACGAATGCCCATCAGCTCTGCCGTCAAAGCAGTTTGCGCTTTCATGTACACCTGTGTGCCGTAGCCTTCTTTGTCGTAGGTTTTGCGGAGTTTTTCGAACAACACAATCATGCGGTCAAAGCGCTCAAGAGCGGCGTTCTTCAATTCTTCAAGCTTCTTGGTCAGTGCTTTCGAGCCGCCTTTGCCGTCGTCATCGTCTTCTTCGTCAAACTCGTCGAAGTCTTCTTCGGCCACATAGTCGTCGGCTTCGTTGAGGTTGTTGAAGCCGTCCACGATGGTGGAGATGACCACTT
This sequence comes from Limnohabitans sp., assembly GCF_031538885.1. Taxonomy (GTDB): domain Bacteria; phylum Pseudomonadota; class Gammaproteobacteria; order Burkholderiales; family Burkholderiaceae_C; genus Limnohabitans. The sequence continues at coordinate 7,740 of NZ_JAVKLW010000103.1, read as the reverse complement.
TGTTTTCGCGAATGTCTTCGACCATGGTCAACACAGCGGCGATGGTGGCAGGGGCGGCACTGATCGCGGCCATCATGTCCATCAAGCCGCCTTCGATGCGCTTGGCGATTTCGATTTCGCCTTCACGGGTCAACAACTCGACCGTGCCCATTTCACGCATGTACATGCGCACGGGGTCGGTGGTGCGACCAAACTCACTGTCCACGGTGGACAAAGCAGCTTCGGCTTCTTCTTCGGCTTCCTCTTCAGTTGCAGCCGTGGGTGTGTTGTTGTTGAGAAGCAGGGTTTCTGCGTCAGGGGTGTGCTCGTAAACGGCCACGCCCATGTCGTTCAACATGCTGATCACGACTTCGAGGGTTTCCGCATCGACCAATTTGTCAGGCAAGTGGTCGGAGATTTCGCCGTGCGTCAGGTAGCCGCGTGTCTTACCGAGTTTGATCAGGGTTTTGAGACGTTGGCGACGCTTTTGCATGTCCTCTTCGGACAGCACGGTTTCGTCCAAACCGAATTCTTTCATCAAGGCACGCTCTTTGGCCTTGCTGATCTTCATGCGCAGCGGCTTGGCCTTTTCTGCACCGGTTTCCACCACGGGTTCTTCACCCACGAGATCGGCTTCGATGCCGCTCATGTCTTCATCGGCTGCACTGGTTTTTTTGCCTTTGGCGGCCTTTTTCGCAGGCGCTTTTTTGGCCGCTGCTTTGGGGGCGTGGGCTTCTACAGCCAAGGCTTTTTTCTTAGTGTCCTCAGCTTTGGTTGTAGTTTTGGCTGCGGTTTTGGTGGCTGGCTTGGCGACAGCTTTGGTTTTCGATGCGGGCACTGACTTGGCTTTCGTTGCGGGTTTGGCTGCAGATTTAGCAGCGGTTTTAACTGCCGATTTGGCAGCCGTTTTTGCAACGGGTTTTGTGGTGGGCTTCGTAACTGCTTTGGCGATGGTTTTGACGGCTGGCTTGGCTGCGACTTTGGGCGCAGCGGAGGCTGGCTTTTTGCTCACAGGTTTGGCAGCAACCTTCTTGGCCACAGGCTTGGCAGGCTTCGTGGACTTGCGGTCAACAGGCATGAAAACTCCTAGACATCAAAGAAACAAATACACAGCGCCACAAAAACCCGGCGCGGGAAAAGAAAAAAGGGGGGTGAAGTCAAAGAACCTCTAGAAGCAAGCGGATTGGGCGAACATTTGGAATGCAGTCCTTGCGGTAAGGTGGCGAGTCGTGCGCTTGTGTCACGGTTGGCCGGGCCCGGAGGTGCTGCTGTCGCACTTGCTATACGTGGATTATACCTAAAACGGTGGCACTCATTTGGCCGCGGGTGCGTCAGTCTTGGCTTTCGACCAGTTTTTGCGGGATCAAGCCGAGTTGCTTGCGTCGCTCAAACAAGGCCTTATAGCGTTGCATGGCACTGGGGTCTGCGGCGGCTTGGGCAATCGCTTCTTTCATTTGCGCGTCGAGACTCTCAAACAAAATTTTGTTCAGGATACCGCGCAGCTCTAAGCTCGCTTCGCGTTTTTGCGCTTCGGGCGAGAGGTTTTCGGACATGGGCTTGCCATCGTCATCGAGCAAGGGGGGGAAGGCACTGGCCATCACGCGCAATGCCAAGTCTTCGGATTCATGATCGCGCAGGCCTTCGCGCAAGGCCCCCCAAGTTTGGTTGCCGTTTTCGTGGTGCTGGTGGTCGAGCCACACAAACAAGGGGCCATGGGGTGGCGCCAATTCGCATAACAGGTTGTGGTCTTCGGTGGACAGGTCTTCCCAAATCTCCATGTGCGACAGCAGCACGCGTGCCGCATGGTCCGCACGGCCTGCGGGGATGAGGCGTGTGCCACGTTTCCAACTCTTGGGGGTGTAGGGTTCGCGGGGCTTGAACTTGGATGACTTTTTAAACTCACCCGTGCGCGTCGGCGCAGCAGTGGCGGGGGCGGGCATCCACAGGTCTTGCAGCTCGTGGTTACCTAAGTCGGCCAGTTCAGCAATTTCACTGAGCAACTGGCGCTTGAGCGCGCCATCGGGCAGGGCCATCCATAGGGGCTTGGCATTGCTGGCCATGTGGGCTCGGCCTTCTGCGGTGTGCAAGTCGCAGCCCTCGCGCGCCACTTCAATAAGGAAGCGGCTCAAGGGCATGGCCTCGGTCACGCAGTGGGCGAAGGCTTCTTTGCCAAACTCGCGGATGTAGCTGTCGGGGTCATGCTCTTGCGGTAAGAACAAAAACTTCACGCTGCGCACATCGGTGGCGTAGGGGAGTGCGCCATCCAATGCCTTGCGCGCCGCGCGGCGGCCTGCGCCATCGCCGTCAAAGCTGAACACCACGTTGTCAGTGAAGCGAAACAACTTTTGCACATGGTCGGTCGTACACGCCGTGCCTAGGGTTGCCACTGCATTGGGAAAGCCCAGCTGCGCTAAGGCCACCACGTCCATGTAGCCCTCGGTCACCAGCACATAGCCTGCGTCACGCAACGCGTTGCGGGCTTCAAACAAACCATACAGCTCACGACCTTTGCTGAACACAGGTGTTTCGGGGGAGTTAAGGTATTTGGGGGTCCCTTCGCCCAGCACGCGGCCCCCAAAGCCAATGCACTCACCTTTGACGTTGCGGATGGGGAACATCACGCGGTCGCGGAAGCGGTCATAGCGTTTTTCTTCTTCGCCATCTTCTTGATTGACGATGACCAAGCCGCTCTCTGCCAGCAGCGGGTCTTGGTAGTCGGGGAATACGCTGGCCAAGCTGCGCCAGCCTTCGGGCGCGTAGCCCAGTCCAAACTGTTTGGCAACCTCACCGCTCAGACCGCGACCTTTGAAGTACTCAATCGCTTTGGGCGAGTTGCGCAAATGCTTGCGGAACGATTCACCTGCTTTCTCCAACACGTCGGTCAGGGTAGCTTGCTTTTGGCGCTGCTGCGCTGAGCGCTCGCGATCTTGGGGGGAGGCATCCTCTTCTGGCACCTGCATGCCCACGCCTTGCGCCAAGTCCTTCACCGCCTCAACGAAGGTCATGCCGGCATGCTCCATCAAGAAGCCAATGGCATTGCCGTTTTTGCCGCAGCCAAAACAATGAAAAAACTGTTTGGCAGGGCTCACCGAAAATGAGGGGGACTTTTCGCCGTGGAACGGGCACAGTCCCATGAAATTGGCTCCGCCCTTTTTGAGCTGCACATAGCGACCCACCACTTCGACAACGTCGACGCGGGCTAAAAGCTCTTGAATGAAGGACTGGGGGATGGCCATAGGTGAAAAGGGTGAAGCCTGATTTTAGGCTTCACCCTTTTTCGGGAAATTGAAGAACGTTTTGGCTTACTTTGGTGCCAAACGAATCGCGCCATCCAATCGAATCACCTCGCCATTGAGCAAATCGTTCTCAAAGATATGCAGGGCCAGTTTGGCGTAGTCCTGCGGTGTGCCCAAGCGTGAGGGGAAGGGCACGCCTGAGGCGAGGGCGTCTTGCACCTCTTGTGGCATGCCAAACAACATCGGCGTACCCATGATGCCGGGGGCGATGGTCATGTTGCGGATGCCGTTGCGGGCCAGGTCGCGTGCGATGGGCAGGGTCATGCCGACGATGCCGCCTTTGGACGCGCTGTAGGCGGCTTGGCCAATTTGGCCGTCATAGGCGGCGATGGAGGCGGTGGAGATCAACACGCCGCGTTCGCCAGTGGCCTCTGGCTCGTTGTGACACATGGCCTCAGAGGCCAAGCGAATCATGTTGAAACTGCCAATGAGGTTGATGGTGATGGTGCGGGTGAAGCTGCTCAAGGCATGTGCGCCGTTTTTGCCCACAATTTTTTCGGCAGGTGCCACGCCTGCGCAGTTGACCAAGCCCATCAGTTTGCCTAAGGACACGGCTTTGGCCACAACGGCTTCGGCCTGGGCCTCGTTGCTCACATCGCATGTCACAAAAGCGCCGTCAATATCTTGGGCCACAGCTTCGCCTTTGTCAGCTTGCATGTCGGCGATCACCACCACGCCACCTTTGGCGGCCAATGCGCGTGCGGTGCCTTCGCCCAAACCTGATGCGCCACCCGTGACGATGAAAACTTTGCCTTTGATGTCCATGAGGGGCTCCCGTGTGTTGTGAGGTTGATTTACGTTTACGTAAACGTCAATTATGCGGGATGCCAAGGGCCTCTTGCGGGGATCTAGGACAATCCCTAGTGAGAGAGATTCATTTTTAAAAAGGCTTTGGCATGAGTTCGCAACAGTTTCGTATCCCGTTCACTTTTCGCGCTGGGGTATTGGCTTTGTGTGTCGCCGTGTTGGCGGCATGTACATCTCCCGGGCCTCTGGCACCTGTCGAAGGCGGCAAGCCAGAGGTGCCTGTGGCTAAGCGCGTGCCTAAATTTGGCTTGGCCTTGGGCGGCGGTGCTGCACGTGGGTTTGCCCATGTGGGTGTGATTCAGGTGTTGGAGGAGGCGGGCATCAAACCCGATTTGGTGGTGGGTACGTCCGCAGGCAGTGTGGTGGCCGCTTTTTATGCCAGCGGTAAGACAGGGGCGCAATTGCAAAAAGTGTCTGAAAACATGGAGGAGGCGACCATCACCGATTGGACCGTGCCCTTGCTCGGGCGCGGCATGATGCGTGGGGACGCGTTGGGCCGTTACGTGAATGCGCAAACGGGCAACCGTCGCATCGAAGACTTCAAGATGCCTCTGGGCATCGTGGCCACCGACTTGCGCACGGGTGACGGTGTGTTGTTCCAGCGTGGTGACGTGGGCACAGCCGTGCGTGCCTCGAGTTCGGTGCCTTCGGTGTTTGAGCCGGTGCGCATTGGCTCCCGTGAGTTTGTCGATGGTGGACTGGTATCGCCCGTGCCTGTGCGTTATGCGCGCCAGATGGGGGCGGAGTATGTGCTGGCGATTGATATTTCCAGCCCGCCCGAGACCGGTAAAACAGGGGATATGTTTCAAATCTTGATGCAGACCTTCACCATCATGGGCAAGAGCATCAACACCTTCGAGCTGCGCGAAGCCGACTTGGTGGTTCGCCCCGCTTTGGCAGATGTGGGGAGTGCCGACTTCAGAGCTCGCCGCCGCTCGATTGAGGCGGGTCGCGCCGCCATGCTGCAAGCCTTGCCCAAACTCAAACTGGCCCTCGCTGCCGAATAAAACGATGTCATGCGGGCAAAAAAGGGGCCCACCTTGAGGCGAGCCCTTGAAAGAATTCCTGCACCCTGAGGTGGCGAAGAATCCGAGGAGACAACCGTTACGAATTAACGCTTCTTGGCAACGCTCTTAGAAGCTTTCACCGCTGTTTCAGTGGCTGTTTGAATGTGTGATTCGGCCATGTCAGCAGCTTGCTTGACGGCTTTTTGCACAGATTCCACGGCGGTGTTGCTGGCCGTCACAACTTGCTTGAAGAAAGCCACAGCTTGCTCAGAGCCAGCAGGTGCATTTTTCAAAGCAGATTCGATGTAAGCCTGAACAGCTTGTTGGCCTTCAGCCGCTTTGCCTTCGAGACCTTTGGTCAAGTCGGTGCTGGTGCTGGAAGCGATGTCATAGATGTGGCGGCTGTAGGCAGCAGACTTCTCAGCCAAAGGCTGCAAGAAGCTGGTTTGCAAAGCGATCAGCTCTTGTGCGTCTTTCACAGCCATCACGGCTTTGGCGTGCGCAGCGGATTCGGCCAAGGCAGCGCGGTTGGCAGTTAGGTTGAGTTCAACCATTTTTTCAACGCCCGCGAAGGCCTTGTTTGACAAACCAAACAGGTTATCGAGGTTGGCTTTGTTCGTGGCGGCGATTTGTTCAACGTTGATCATGGGGATACTCCAAAAGTTAAATGATCTTGCAAAAAATGTTGCGATGCAGCATTGGAATGGAGTTTAGGGTTATCCCGTGGATTTGCAAGAGGGTTTAGAGCTTCGGAGGCCTGTTTAGAGGTCAGGTTCTAAAACTGGAGGTTTCTGCACAGAGGCCCAAGTGCTTTGCAGATTGGTGACAATGCAGCCTTGTTTGATGCGGTTTCCAAGGGATATGCGCGCTTTTTATTCGGACCAATTCGTGTTGCCCTTGCCGCCAGGCCACCGTTTCCCTATGGCTAAGTACCGCTTGTTGCGTGAGCGCTTGGGGGCAGAGTTGCCTGAATTGGTGCTGGATGCTGCTGAGCCTGCGAGCGATGGTGAGCTGGCTTTGGTACACACCCCGAGCTATATCCAATCGGTGGTGCAGGGCACGTTGACGCAGGCGCAACAAAAAGAAATAGGGTTTCCTTGGTCACCCGCAATGGTCGAGCGTTCTCGCCGCTCCGCCGGAGCCACCGTGATGGCAGCACGAGCAGTGTTGTTGGGTGGCGAAGGTGTTTGTGCCAACTTGGCGGGCGGCACGCACCACGCGTGTGCCGATCAGGGCAGTGGCTTTTGTGTGTTCAATGATGCGGCGGTGGCCACGCGCCTCATGCAGGCTGAATGGGGACGCATTCACAAACATCCTTTGAATGTGGCCATCATTGATTTGGATGTACACCAAGGCAACGGCACCGCGCGCATCTTTGCGCGGGACACGCAGGTGTTCACCTTGTCGATGCACGGCGCGCGCAACTTTCCGTTTGCCAAAGAAAGCAGTGATTTGGATGTGGAGCTGCCCGACGGATGCGGCGACACGGCTTATTTAGAAGCTTTGGAACAGGCCTTGGCGGAGTTGGATACCCGCTTCAACCCCAGCTTGGTGATTTACCTCGCGGGGGCCGACCCGCACGAGGGCGACCGTTTGGGACGCTTGAACCTGAGCTTTGATGGCTTGGAAGCGCGTGACCGCCGGGTGTTCGATTGGGCATGGTCCAAACGCATTCCTTTGGCGTTCTCTATGGCTGGGGGCTATGGACATCACATGACGGACACCGTGCAGGTGCAAGTCAACACCTACCGTGTCGCCTATGCGTATTGGCGACGCTGGCAAAATCTATCTCTACCCGCTTGAGCGATTCAATTTAAAAACGTCTTGGAGACATGTGTATGACCCACCCAACGAATGTGGCTGCTGTAGACCACGCCATCACCTCACGCATGTCTGCCCGTGCGTTCAAGCAGCAAGCGGTGTCGCGCGAATTGGTGACAGAAATTTTGCAAGTCGCCAGCCGCGCACCGTCGGGGACTAACACCCAACCTTGGAAGGTCTATGTGTTGCAAGGCCCGACACGTGACAACTTGGTGAGCAAAGTCTGTGCAGCCCACGAGGCCATTCGCGCCAACTCCGAAGTGGCCAAGCAGTACCAAGAGCCTTACGACTACTACCCCACACAATGGGTCAGCCCCTACATTGATCGCCGCCGCGAAAACGGTTGGAGCCTGTATGGTTTGCTGGGCATTGGCAAAGCCGACAAAGACCGCATGCACGAGCAGCAGCAACGTAACTTCAAATTTTTTGACGCACCTGTGGGCTTGATGTTCACCATCGACCCCGTGATGGGGCGCGGCTCTTTGTTGGACTACGGCATGTTCATTCAAAACATCATGTTGGCTGCGCGTGCGCGTGGCTTGCACACCTGCCCACAAGCAGCTTGGAATGCGTTTCACAGCATCATCCTGCCTCATGTCGGTGCAGCACCAAGGGAGATGCTTGTGTGCGGTATGTCGCTGGGCTATGCCGATGACAGCGATAAGGTCAACACCTTAGTCACGCCACGTGTGCCCGTGAATGAGTTCACCCATTGGGTGGACTAAGTTTGAAGTTGCTTTGACATGATCATCACCAGCCTGCTCGACACCGACCTTTACAAATTCACCATGATGCAGGCTGTGCTGCATCAGTTCCCGAGTGCGCAGGTG
>NZ_JAVKLW010000102.1:0-12680 GCF_031538885.1 Limnohabitans sp. | reverse complement strand
CAAGGGGCCTGAGGGCAAAGGTGGGATGACGAAATGGGTCTCTTACGCCGAAAAATCGTGCTATCGACGCACACAATTGCACATCGTGAAGTCCGTAACAAGTCACGCTACAAATTCATGCGTTGTGCAGACCTTCCCTAAAGGTATGTCAGAAATTTGAGGGCGGCTTAGCTCGCGGCTTCCAGCCCGTTGGCAAAGTGCTCATTCATGCGCTGTACGCTCAAGGGCGCATTGCGTGCCAACAGCGCATCCATGATGGCTTGGTGTTCTTTAAGGGACTCTTCTAAGCGCCCGCTCTTGAACAGCGAGTTGTGGCGGTTGAGTTTCATCACCTTGCGCAAGTCGCCCACCATCTGATCGCGCCAACGGTTGTTGGCGATTTCTAGCAAGCGCATGTGAAAACGTTCGTTGATTTCAAAAAACTTTTTGCGGTTGGTCACCGCTGCACTGAGCTGCGTGTGCAACGCTTGCAATTCTTGCAGTTGTGCCTGCGTTGCTTCTTTGGCGACGACGCTCGCAGCATCAGACTCCAGCAAAGACAGCAGGTGGTACACATCGCGCTGGTCTTTTTCGTTGACCTCGGTCACATAGGCACCGCGTCGCACCTTCATGGTCACCAAGCCTTCGGCAGCCAATACCTTGAGGGCTTCTCGCATGGGCGTACGGCTGATGCCGTATTCCTCGGCCAAGCGCATCTCGTCAATCCAACTGCCTGGCTCTAACTCGGCCGCAAAAATGCGTTGACGAAGCAATTCGGCAACTTCTTCATACAGTGCGCGAGGGGTGAGGGTGACGGCAGCCATGGGTTTAAATTGTAAGCTCAGATAAGATTTTGAATCAATAATTATGAATGATATGATTCTTAAAAATCATCAAAACCCTAGGGTAACCTAGGGACTTATCGACCGCAAAAGCCCTATTTCACGAGTGATTTGCCATGAGTCAAAAGCCGACCGAATTCAATGCCGCCAATTTAGATGCGTGGGCCAAAGCCGCCGCCAAGTCAGCGCCCGGTGGCGATATCAACGCCTTGAACTGGAAGACCTTGGACGGCATCAGCGTCAAGCCGCTGTACACCGCCGAAGATACCCAAAACCTACCTTACGCTAACACCTTGCCCGGCTTCGAGCCCTATGTGCGTGGCCCACAAGCCACCATGTATGCGGTGCGTCCTTGGACGATTCGCCAGTACGCAGGCTTTTCTACTGCTGAAGAATCCAACGCGTTTTATCGCAAGGCCTTGGCTGCCGGCGGTCAAGGCGTGTCGGTGGCGTTTGACTTGGCCACGCACCGTGGCTATGACTCGGACCATCCCCGTGTGACGGGCGACGTGGGCAAGGCCGGTGTGGCGATTGATTCGGTCGAAGACATGAAGATTTTGTTCAACGAAATCCCCTTGGACAAAGTATCGGTCTCCATGACCATGAACGGCGCCGTGTTGCCCGTGCTGGCGGGCTACGTGGTGGCGGCTGAAGAGCAGGGCGTGAGCCAAGACTTGCTCTCGGGCACGATTCAGAATGACATTCTGAAAGAGTTCATGGTGCGCAACACCTACATCTACCCACCCGAGCCTTCGATGAAGATCATTGGCGACATCATTGGTTACACCGCCAAGAACATGCCTAAGTTCAACTCGATCTCGATTTCGGGTTACCACATGCAAGAAGCCGGTGCCAACCAAGCCTTGGAATTGGCCTTCACCTTGGCCGATGGCAAAGAGTATGTGAAGACCGCCATTGCTTCCGGCTTGGACGTGGACGCCTTCGCAGGCCGCTTGTCCTTCTTCTGGGCGGTGGGCATGAACTTCTATTTAGAAATCGCCAAAATGCGCGCAGCCCGCTTGCTGTGGTGCCGCATCATGAAGGGATTTGACGCCAAGACCCCCAAGAGCTTGATGCTGCGCACGCACAGCCAAACCTCTGGCTGGTCCCTCACCGAGCAAGACCCGTACAACAACGTGGTGCGTACCACCATCGAAGCCATGGCTGCCGTGTTCGGCGGTACCCAGTCGCTGCACACCAACTCGTTTGACGAAGCGATTGCACTGCCCACCGAATTCAGTTCGCGTATTGCCCGCAACACGCAGCTCATCATCCAAGAAGAAACCCACATCATCCACGTGATCGATCCATGGGCGGGCAGCTACATGATGGAGTCACTCACGCAAGAAATGGCCGACAAAGCGTGGGCCATCATCGAAGAAGTCGAAGCCATGGGCGGCATGACCAAGGCCGTCGACAGCGGCTGGGCCAAGTTGAAGATCGAAGCCGCTGCCGCTGAAAAGCAAGCCCGCATCGACTCTGGCAAAGACGTCATCGTGGGTGTGAACAAATACAAGCTGGCCAAAGAAGACCCGATCGAGACCTTGTCCATCGACAACGTGCGCGTGCGCGACGGCCAGATTGAACGCTTGCAAAAAATCAAAGCCACCCGCGACACCGCAAAAGTGCAAGCCGCGTTGGATGCGCTCACAGCTTCTGCCGCAAGCGGCGAGGGCAACTTGCTCGACTTGTCCATCAAAGCCATCCGCTTGCGTGCCACCGTGGGCGAGGTGAGTGATGCCCTTGAAAAAGTGTTTGGCCGCCACCGCGCCGACACGCAAAAGGTGACGGGCGTGTATGCCGCGGCCTACGACGACGGCGACAACGTGGGAGACACCATGGAATATTGGAACCAACTCAAAACCGACATCGCCGCGTTTGCCGACCAACAAGGCCGTCGCCCCCGTGTGATGATTTCTAAGCTCGGCCAAGACGGCCACGACCGTGGCGCCAAAGTGGTGGCCACCGCGTTTGCCGACCTCGGCTACGACGTGGACATGGGCCCCTTGTTCCAAACGCCGGAAGAGTGCGCGCGTCAAGCCATTGAAAACGACGTGCACGCCGTGGGCGTGTCCACCCTCGCCGCAGGCCACAAAACATTGGTGCCCGCCATCATTGCCGAGCTGAAGAAGCAAGGCGCCGACGACATCATTGTGTTCGTGGGCGGTGTGATTCCACGCCAAGACTACGACTTCTTGTACGAAGCCGGCGTGAAGGGCATCTATGGTCCAGGTACACCGATTCCTGTCAGCGCCAAAGATGTGTTGGAGCAAATCAAAAAGGCCATCGGGTGACCCCTGTGCAGTTGCTCGACAGCTTGCTGCACGGCAACTCTGCCGTGCAACGTCGCGCCATGGCCAAAGCCATCACTTTGCTGGAGTCAACGCGCACAGACCATCGCGCATTGGCCGATGATTTGCTCACCGCCATGTTGCCGCACACCGGCAAGTCGTTTCGTTTAGGCATCAGCGGTGTGCCAGGTGTGGGCAAGTCCACCTTCATCGAAGCCCTCGGCTTGTATTTGATTGGCCTTGGCCACCGCGTGGCGGTGTTGACCATTGACCCTTCCAGCACTGTCTCCGGCGGCTCTATCTTGGGCGACAAAACCCGCATGGAGTTTTTGAGCGTGCACGACCAAGCCTATATCCGCCCCAGCCCATCGAGTGGCACCTTGGGCGGTGTGGCCGAGAAAACCCGCGAGTCGATGCTGGTCTGCGAAGCTGCCGGCTACGACGTGGTGATCGTCGAAACTGTGGGCGTGGGCCAAAGCGAAACGGCCGTGGCCAGCATGACTGATATGTTTGTGCTGCTGCAATTGCCCAATGCGGGCGACGATTTGCAGGCCATCAAAAAAGGCGTGATGGAAATTGCCGATTTGGTGGTGATCAACAAAGCCGACATCGACGCCACAGCTGCCACCCGTGCGCAACTGCAAATCACCAGTGCCTTGCAGTTGTTGGGCATGCACGGCGGTTCGGGGCATGCGCACCGCAATACCGAGGTGTGGCATCCCAAAGTCGTGCAACTCAGCGCCTTGTTGAACCAAGGCGTGGACGCGTTTTGGGCCGCGGTGTGCGAGTTCAAAGCCTTGCAAACCCAAAACGGCCGCTTCTCTGAGCGCCGCCAAAACCAAGCCCTGGCGTGGATGTGGGAACGCGTCGACGCAGGCCTGAAACAAAATTTTCGGACGCAGCCACGTGTGCAAGCACTGCTGCCCCAACTCAGTCACCAAGTGGGCGCAGGGCAGTTGGCTGCTTCGACCGCCGCTCGTCAACTGCTCAACGCCTATGAATCGAAAAGCTAAGGCGTAAAGTGAATTTGAAATTTTCCTGAAGTAATAGAAAGAGCAATCATGGAAGACATCATCGAACAATTGGAAAAAAAGCGCGCTGCGGCCCGCTTAGGTGGCGGCCAAAAGCGCATTGACGCACAGCACGCCAAAGGCAAACTCACAGCACGCGAGCGCATCGAAGTGTTGTTGGATGAAGGCACGTTCGAAGAGTGGGACATGTTCGTCGAGCACCGTTGCACCGACTTCGGCATGGAAGACAACAAGATTCCCGGCGACGGCGTGGTCACCGGCTACGGCATGATCAACGGTCGCTTGGTGTTTGTGTTCAGCCAAGACTTCACCGTCTACGGTGGCGCATTGTCTGAAACGCACGCCGAGAAGATTTGCAAAATCATGGACCAAGCCATGAAAGTCGGCGCTCCCGTGATCGGCTTGAACGACTCGGGCGGTGCCCGTATTCAAGAAGGTGTGGCCTCGCTTGGCGGTTACGCTGAAGTGTTCCAGCGCAACGTCATGGCCAGCGGTGTGGTGCCTCAGATCAGCATGATCATGGGCCCATCCGCCGGTGGCGCGGTGTATTCGCCCGCGTTGACCGACTTCATCTTCATGGTCAAGGACACGTCCTACATGTTTGTGACCGGCCCCGAAGTGGTCAAGACCGTGACGCACGAAGAAGTGACGGCCGAGGAGTTGGGCGGGGCGTTGACGCACACCACCAAGAGCGGTGTGGCCGACATGGCGTTTGAGAACGACGTTGAAGCGCTGTTGATGTTGCGTCGCCTCTACAACTACTTGCCCCTGAACAACCGCGAAAAGGCCCCCGTGCGTGCCAGCGGCGACCCCGTGGATCGTTTGGATATGAGCCTCGACACCTTGGTGCCTGAGAACCCCAACAAAGCGTATGACATGAAGGAACTCATCGTCAAAACCGTGGACGATGGCGACTTCTTTGAACTGCAACCCGACTACGCCAAGAACATCCTGATCGGCTTCGCCCGCATGGAAGGCCAAACCGTCGGCATCGTGGCCAACCAGCCTTTGGTGCTGGCCGGTTGCCTGGACATCAAGAGCTCCATCAAGGCGGCGCGTTTTGTGCGCTTCTGTGACGCTTTCAATATCCCCGTCATCACTTTCGTGGACGTGCCTGGTTTCATGCCCGGCACTTCACAAGAGTTCGGCGGCATCATCAAGCACGGCGCCAAGCTGCTGTATGCGTACGCCGAGTGCACGGTACCAAAAATCACTGTCATCACTCGCAAGGCCTACGGCGGCGCGTACGACGTGATGGCGTCTAAGCACTTGCGTGGTGACGTGAACTTCGCTTGGCCAAACGCCGAAATCGCGGTGATGGGTGCCAAAGGCGCGGTGGAAATCATCTTCCGCGAAGACAAAGGCGACCCTGAAAAACTCGCCGCCAAAGAGGCCGAATACAAAGCCCGTTTTGCCAACCCCTTCGTGGCGGGCGCACGTGGGTTCATCGACGACGTGATCCAGCCGCACGAAACACGCAAGCGCATTTGCCGCTCGCTGGTCATGCTCAAAGACAAGAAGATTGAAAACCCGTGGCGCAAGCACGGGAATATTCCGTTGTAATCAGCTTGAGGAAAAGATAATGAACGCTTTGTTTCTACGGTATGTAGTCGTTTTTTATCTGACGGGATGGTTGATAGCAGGTTGTGGAGGAGGTGGGGGCGGGGGAAGCTCTAATGGAGCTGTAGACATTCGTTCGGTTGCCACTCTTTCGTACAGCGACCCGACCTTAACCACATTTGCATACGACCCTTGGACGCAAGTTCACCTGATTCCAACAGTCACAGGGGCATTGGGTTCGGCAACGAAAGCATTCTCAGCATATAACTTGCCTGATGGTTTGATAATAGACGCCTCGACTGGTGTTATCTCTGGATACCCTGCTCAGTTTCCAATAAGAGAGCAAAAACTTTTCATTGATATGACGGCTTCAGGCTTTTTCGGAAGTGTTGACTCCACTTATAAGTTAAGCGTGAGCGGATTTACTCAGACTGGCTCGGTAGGGGGAGGATTCACGCTCACCGATGCCTCTGGTGCTTCAGGAACGGTGGGTGTTGCTGGAACTATTGGCGCCGAAGCTCGCTATTACGCCCAGAAAACTGATGGTGCTTACATTGGAGAGCCGTATCCGCTAGGAGTGACGTTTAACTATGGGCTGATATCGTCAACAGCTTCTGGAGCAAGCATTAACGCTGGAACTGGCCAAATTAGCTGGACCCCTACTGCTGTTGGTAATTATCAAATTCAATGGTATTGCGATATCACTAAAGCTGGATATACGCGACGCTACACCAGTTTAGTTTTTAGTTTGAAAATAAGCTAATTATCTAACGATGAAGGAGGTCACCTTGACAAGGAGGCACTTGTCCTAAGGTTGATTTGAAGAGGTCGTAATTGAAAAATAGAACAGATAAAAGGAATTCACCGAGTACTGGTTGTAATTGGTTGAAGCCATTCTGTCCCTAAAGGAAAATTCAAATGTTTAAAAAGATACTGATTGCCAACCGAGGCGAAATTGCTTGCCGCGTCATCGCCACTGCTCACAAGATGGGCATCAAAACCGTGGCCGTTTATTCTGAAGCCGACAAGGAAGCACGTCATGTGCAACTGGCGGATGAAGCGGTGCTGTTAGGCCCAGCGCCTTCACGCGAGTCGTACCTTGTGGCCGACAAAATCATTGCGGCAGCGAAGGCCACGGGCGCACAAGCTATTCACCCTGGCTATGGTTTTTTGAGCGAGAACACCGACTTTGCCAAGCGTTGCGAAGAAGAGGGCATTGCCTTCATCGGCCCCAAGGCGCACTCCATCGCTGCCATGGGCGACAAAATCGCTTCTAAGAAATTGGCGCTCGAAGCCAAGGTCAACACCATCCCCGGCTACAACGACGCCATCGACACCGCAGAACAAGCGGTCGAGATTGCCAAAGGCATTGGCTACCCCGTCATGATCAAGGCTTCGGCTGGCGGTGGCGGCAAAGGTTTGCGCGTGGCGTTCAACGACAAAGAAGCCTTGGAAGGTTTCACGTCTTGCCGCAACGAGGCACGCAACAGCTTTGGTGATGACCGCGTGTTCATCGAAAAATACGTGCTCGAACCCCGTCACATTGAAATTCAAGTATTGGGCGATTCACACGGCAACGTGGTGTATTTGAACGAGCGTGAATGCTCCATCCAGCGTCGCCACCAAAAGGTGATCGAAGAGGCACCATCGCCTTTCATCAGTGATGCCACGCGCAAAGCCATGGGCGAGCAAGCGGTGGCTTTGGCCAAGGCGGTGAAGTACCAATCGGCAGGCACGGTGGAGTTCGTCGTCGGCAAAGACCAAGATTTTTACTTCCTTGAGATGAACACCCGTTTGCAGGTGGAACACCCGGTGACCGAAGCCATCACCGGCCTCGACTTGGTGGAGCAAATGATTCGCGTGGCCGCTGGCGAGAAGTTGGCCTTTGGCCAAGCTGACGTCAAGCGCGACGGTTGGGC
The DNA here is from genome assembly GCF_031538885.1 of Limnohabitans sp. Lineage (GTDB taxonomy): Bacteria > Pseudomonadota > Gammaproteobacteria > Burkholderiales > Burkholderiaceae_C > Limnohabitans. The sequence goes on along the minus strand of NZ_JAVKLW010000102.1, from coordinate 5,058 downwards.
CATTGAGTGCCGTATCAACGCCGAAGATCCCTTCCGTAACTTCTTGCCTTCGACGGGTCGTTTGGTGCGTTTCCAAACGCCGAAACAAAGCATGTTCCAAGGCAACACCGCTGACTTGTTCGGTGTGCGTGTGGACACCGGTGTGCAAGATGGCGGCGAGATCCCGATGTTCTACGACTCGATGATCGCCAAGCTCATCGTGCACGGCAAAGACCGCAACGAGGCGATTGCCAAAATGCGCGAAGCCTTGAATGGCTTTGTCATCCGTGGCATCAGCTCCAACATTCCATTCCAAGCCGCCTTGTTGGCCCATCCTCGCTTTGTCTCGGGTGACTTCAACACAGGTTTCATCGCCGAACAATACGCACAAGGCTTCCGCGCCGAAGACGTGCCGCATGACGACCACGACTTCCTCGCCGCTTTGGCCGCCTTCGTGCGCCGCAAGTCGCGCGAACGTGCGGCGGGCTTGAGCGGCCAGTTGCCTGGCTATGACGTGCAAGTGGGCCAAGACTACACCGTGGTCGAGTTGGGTCAAAACGGCGACAACCGCTATGTGCAAGTGCATGTGGATGAGTTCCCAGGCAAGCCCGGCGTGGCACAAATCACCATCGCAGGCAAAGCCTATGCTATCGAAAGCAAGTCACGCTTGAACGACATCCGCATTGAAGGCATGTGCAACGGCAAGCTCTTCACGGCACAAATCGAGCGTGGCACCTTGAAGAACCCCTTGGCTTTGCAAGTGCAACACAACGGCGCGCGCATTGAAGCCTTGGTGATGTCGCCACGCATGGCCGAGTTGCACAAACTCATGCCTTTCAAAGCACCACCAGACTTGAGCAAGTACGTGATTTCGCCAATGCCTGGCTTGTTGGTTGAAGTGTCTGTGATACCGGGCCAAAAAGTGCAAGCGGGTGAGCGCGTCGCCGTGATTGAAGCGATGAAGATGGAAAACGTGTTGTTTGCAGCGGCAGATGGCGTGGTCAAAAAAGTGGTGGCCGCCAAAGACGAGTCACTCACGGTGGATCAAATGATTGTGGAGTTCGAATAAATGAGCGCCGTCACCCGTCCATTCAAGGTGCTTGGTATTCAGCAAATCGCCATCGGTGGTACTGACAAGGGCCGCTTGAAAAAGCTGTGGGTGGACATGTTTGGCCTAGAAGTCACGGGCACGTTTCAAAGCGACCACGAGAACGTCGACGAAGACATCTGCGCCATCGGCGTGGGCCCCTTCAAGGTGGAAGTCGATTTGATGCAACCCATGGACATCGATAAAAAACCTGCGGTCCATGCCACGCCGTTGAACCATATTGGTTTGTGGATCGATGACTTGCCCGTCGCTGTGGAATGGCTCACATCACAAGGTGTGCGCTTTGCGCCCGGTGGTATTCGCAAAGGGGCGGCTGGCTTTGACATTACGTTCTTGCACCCCAAGGCGAACGATGAGTTTCCTATTGGTGGCGAAGGTGTGTTGATTGAATTGGTGCAAGCGCCGCCTGAAGTGGTAAAGGCCTTTGCAGCTTTGGCCGCTTCACACGCTTAACTCATTCGTGCATCGATACATGCTTGGCCAATTGGTGTGCCAACAAAGAAGCGCACGTGGCGACCACGGCACACAGCCAATAGTGCGTCACTTTGCCGCTGGCTTCACTTTGCAGCAGCAGGCCGCCCACCCAAGCAGCCACGCCCATCGAGAACGATTGCACCGCCCCATTGAGCGACATGAAGGTGCCGCGAAATTTGGGGTTGGCTGCCGAGGTGAGCAGAGCCATGCCGGGAATCATGCGTGCGTTCATGGCGAAGAACAAGGTGCTGGTCACCAACAGCACAACGTACAAAGGCAAAGGTTCTATCAACGTGATGGCAAACATCGGGATGATCGAGAACAACACCGCCCGTTGAAAGGTTTCGCGCTTGCCCAAACGGTCTGTGAGACCGCCCACCCAGCGCCCGCTGAACAGGGTGACTACGCCGCCACAAAAGTAAAGCCAAGGAATTTCGTGGGGTGCCATCACTTGGTTGTTTTGTAAATACAGCGTGATGTACGGAATGATGGTGAAGGCAGCAAACATCATGGTGGCCGATAAGAGCAAAGCCATGCGTTGGTTGTGCTCGCCCAGCACTTGGCCCATGGCGTGCAGCACGTGCTTGTCTTTGGCGTGGGCCACATGGGCGTCCAGCTTGGGCACGCTGTAGTAGGCCAACACGCCCACGGCAATGCACATGACGCCAATGGCAAAGAACGCTGTGTGCCAGCCCCACAAGTTAGCAAACAGCAAACCCGCAGGCACCCCCGCCACGGTAGCGACAGAGAACGAGGTCATCACAATGCCTGTCGCGCGACCACGGCGCTCGAACGGCACCACATCGCCAACGATGGTTTGGGTCATGGTGGACAGCACACCGCCAAAAAAGCCAGAGGCAACGCGAGCGGTCATCAGCCAGCCATAGGTGGGTGCAATACCGCATGCCACCGTGGTGAGTGCAAACAATACATACAGTGTGAGCAGCAGACGTTTACGGTCAAAGCGATCAATGAAGGTGGTGGCAAACAAGCCAGACAGTCCCGCTGCGACGGTGTACGCAGAGACCAACAAGCCGAACTCTGCAAAGCTGATGTCAAATAAGCTGGTGAGTTGTGGGCCCAGCGGCATCATGATCATGAAGTCCACGATGTGAGTGAACTGAATGCCGGCAAGCGATAAAAGAAGCAGAAGTTCTCTGCGGGCGGTGAAGTGTGTGTGCATTGAGATATCAGGTATCGCGCATGGGGCAGACGTTGCCCTTTCAAGATGCTCTGCCGATTAAGCTTTCGGGGCTTGGCGAGCTTTGGCTTTGGCCAGCACAGCTTCAATGATCGCACGTTTGCGACCCACCTCGGGTGCACGTTCTGTACCTTTGGTGTGCGTGGGCAAGTCTGCGAGTTTTGCCAAGGCTTTGGCTTGTAAGCGTTCCTCGTGTTCCGTGGTCTCACGCTTTAAGCGTGCTGTTCGTGCGTCATAGCGCTGACGTGCAAGGTCGGCCAGCGTTTGTGGCCAAGAGGCCCACCCACTCAGTTTGATGTCGATGGGCTCAAGAGAGATGCAGTCCACGGGGCAAGCAGGGATGCACAGCTCGCAACCTGTGCAGTAGTTTTCCACCACGGTGTGCATACGCTTGTTGGCACCCACGATGGCATCTGTTGGGCACGCCGCAATGCACAGTGTGCAACCGATGCACCAAGCCTCATCAATGATTGCAATGGTACGCGGCCCTTCTAAACCATTATCAGGGTTCAAGGGGATGACGGGCTGGCCGGTGAGGGCGGCTAAGCGGGCAACGCCTTCACTGCCGCCAGGCGGACACTGGTTGATACCAGCCTCGCCCTGCGCGATGGCTTGGGCATAACGCTGGCAGTCCGGGTAGCCACAGCGCGTGCATTGCGTTTGTGGCAGGGCTTGATTGAGTTGCTCGATCAGGCTCACTTTGGCGCAGGAACCACTTTTTTCGCGCTGGGCTTGGCCGCCACCTTTTTGGATGCAGGTGCAGTTTTTTTCACGGCCACGGCTACCTTCACATTTTTTCCTGCGGCTTTGTCGTGCTCCAAGATGAAGCTCTTGACGTGTGGGTAAACCACTTCACGCCAGCGACGGCCACTGAAAATACCGTAATGGCCCGCGCCCTTGGCTTCCAAGTGATGGTGCTCTTGGCGCACGATGCCGCTGCACAGCTTGTGTGCAGCTTCGGTTTGACCTGAGCCCGAGATGTCGTCGAGTTCACCTTCTACTGTCAACAAGGCCGTGGTGCGAATGTCTTGTGGGCGAACCAACTCGAGCTCGCCTTGTGGGTTTTTGATTTCCCAAGTGCCGCGTACCAGTTTGAACTCTTGGAACACCGTGTTGATGGTCTCTAAGTAGTAATCAGCGTCCATGTCGAGCACCGCGTTGTACTCGTCGTAAAAATCGCGGTGTGATTCCACGCTGGAGTTGTCACCTTTGATCAAGTCTTTGAAGTAGTCGTAATGGCTCTTCAAGTGGCGATCAGGGTTCATGGCTACAAAGCCCGTGTGTTGTAAGAAGCCGGGGTATACGCGACGGCCTGCACCGGGGAAGTTGTCGGGCACGCGGTAAATCACGTTGTTCTCAAACCAGCTGTGGCTCTTGTTCATCGCCAAGTTGTTCACGGCGGTGGGTGACTTGGTGGCGTCGATGGGGCCGCCCATCATGGTCATGGTGATAGGCGTTTTCTCGCCACGGCTAGCCATCAACGACACCGCTGCCAGCACCGGCACCGTGGGCTGACACACGCTCATGATGTGACAGTTACCGTATTTGGCTTGTAAATCACGGATGAACTCTTGCACGTAGTTCACATAGTCGTCGAGGTGGAATTCACCTTCGCTCAAGGGCACCAAACGTGCATTCTTCCAATCGGTGATGTAGACCTTGTGGTCTTTGAGCATGGTGCGCACAGTGTCGCGCAGCAAGGTGGCGTAGTGGCCAGACAGCGGCGCCACGATCAGCACCACAGGCTGCTCTTTGAGTTTGGTTAGGGTGGCGGCATCATCGGTGAAACGCTTGAAACGACGCAGCTCACAAAAAGGCTTGTCCATTTCGATGCGTTCGTGAATCGCCACTTCTGTACCTTCTACCTCGACCGACTTGATGCCAAACTGAGGCTTTTCGTAGTCTTTCCCCAGTCGGTACAGTAAGTCGTAACCTGCTGAAACCCTTTGTGCCATTGGGTTTTGGCCAATGTGGTTGTTGTTTTGCCCGTACAGTTTGGACGCGGCCTGTGCAAAGTCTGCGAACGGCTCCATTAGGCTACGTTGCGTTTCGAAGATTTGGTAAAGCATATCGTTGCCTCAAAAATGTTGCACTGCAATATAGCAGTTGTCTACACTCGAAAATGGAGTTTGTTCCCCAATTTCGGTTTATTCACGTTTGGCGGATTCAAGGACGAAGTGCAACACGCTTTAACGAGGCATGGAATACCTCGTGAGGTGTCTTGAATCCTAGTCGCTTTCTGGGGCGGTGATTCAATCGGTTTTCAATCATAGTCAATTCCTCATCCGTCACGGTT
>NZ_JAVKLW010000101.1:0-5523 GCF_031538885.1 Limnohabitans sp. | reverse complement strand
ATCTCTCTCAAAAGCTAATTTCATTTAGGAATTGCCAAGAGTTGTGCGTCGCACACGTGTGTCGGTTTGTTTTTGATTTTTAAGGATAGTCACCATCGCTACAGAATTTCGCGACCGCCGCCAGCGCGAGGAACGCAAACATCGCCTTAACCGGGAAATCATGGCCCCGGAAGTCCGCCTTTCAGGTACTGACAACGAACCCCTCGGTATCGTGAGCTTGGCTGATGCCTTGCGCATGGCCGGTGAGATGGACGTTGATTTGGTTGAAATTGCCGCCACGGCTGTGCCGCCGGTGTGCCGTTTGATGGACTACGGTAAGTTCAAGTACCAAGAGCAAAAGAAGGCTGCTGAAGCGAAGTCCAAGCAAAAGGTCATCGAGGTCAAGGAAATCAAGTTCCGTCCTGGTACCGATGATGGTGACTACAACATCAAGATGCGCAACATCAAGCGCTTCTTAGATGACGGTGACAAATGCAAGATCACGCTGCGCTTTCGTGGCCGCGAGATCACGCATCAAGAAATCGGTATGGCGCTGTTGCAGCGCATCCGTGATGAGTTGGCAGACCTGATCGTGGTTGAGCAGTTCCCCAAACTCGAAGGGCGTCAAATGATCATGATGATCGCGCCTGGCAAGAAGAAATCAGGTGGCTCCGCCAAACCTGTTGCAGAAGCCGCTCCGGCAGCCCCTGCATAAATTGGCAGCGCAGCGTGCTGCTGCGCTTTGAAGGTAAGCAAATTCGTGTCTCGGGGCTAACAAGACTGCACATCGGTGTGCAAGCGCCTCACGAGCACAAATAAAGGAGCATCTAAATGCCCAAAATGAAGACCAAAAGCAGCGCTAAAAAGCGCTTCCGCGTTCGTCCAGGTGGTACCGTGAAACGCGGTCAAGCCTTCAAACGTCACATCTTGACCAAGAAGACGACCAAGAACAAGCGTCACTTGCGTGGCGCAGTGAATGTGCATGAGACCAACATGGGTCACATGGCACAAATGCTGCCCAAGACCGGCCTGTAATTAACTGACGAACAAGGAGAAAAACTATGCCTCGCGTTAAACGTGGTGTTACGGCCCGTGCCCGTCACAAAAAAGTTCTGGCTTTAGCCAAAGGTTTCCGCGGTCGCCGCGGTAACGTCTTCCGCATCGCTAAACAAGCGGTGATGAAGGCTGGTCAATATGCTTACCGCGACCGCCGCACGAAAAAGCGTGTGTTCCGTCAGCTGTGGATCGCTCGTATCAATGCGGCTGCACGTCAGTGCGGTTTGACCTACAGCCAATTCGCCAACGGCCTGAAAAAGGCAGCGATCGAAATCGACCGCAAGATGTTGGCTGACTTGGCTGTTCACGACATGGCTGCTTTCACCAGCATCGTGAATCAAGTCAAAGCCAAATTGGCTGCGTGATAGTCAAGGGTTAACCACCCACGAGTAAAGGGGTTGGGGCTACACAGCTTCAATCCCTTTTTTGTTTTCTCCTCTCCCCAAATTCTTCAATGAAATAATTTTCATGATGAGGGGCAATTGGAATCATCAAAGTTATGAACGAGTTGGATTCTCTGGTCGCCAGTGCACAGGCCCTGTTTGCGCAAAGCACCACACCGGCAGATCTTGAAAACGCCAAGGCCCAGTTCTTGGGCAAGTCAGGCCACATCACCGAGATGATGAAGGGCATGGCCGCTTTGAGCGTGGAGGAAAAGAAATCGACTGGTGCCGCCATCAACGTGGCCAAGCAAGCGATTGAAGCCGCGCTCACGGCACGTCGCCAAGCCTTGGCCGATGTCGAACTCGAGACCCAACTCAAAGCCGAAGCCTTGGATGTGACCTTGCCCGGTCGCGCCCGCATGGCTGGCGGCTTGCACCCTGTAACGATTACGCTCGAACGTGTCGAAGTCATCTTTGGTTCGATGGGTTTTGAAGTGGCCCAAGGCCCCGAGATTGAAACCGACTGGTTCAACTTCACCGCGCTCAACACGCCTGAAGACCATCCCGCACGCTCGATGCACGACACCTTCTATGTGGAAGGTGGCAGCGCTGAAGCGCCCAACTTACTGCGTACGCACACCAGCCCGATGCAAGTGCGCCACGCAGTGCAACACGTCAAGCGCTATCAAGCGCGCCTGGATGCCGGTCAAGGCATGCCCGAAATTCGCGTCATTGCGCCCGGCCGCACCTACCGCGTGGACAGCGATGCCACGCACTCGCCCATGTTCCACCAATGCGAAGGCCTGTGGATTGGCGAGAACGTGAGCTTCAAAGATCTCAAAGTGGTCATCACCGATTTCTGCCGCACGTATTTTGAGAGTGACGACTTGGTGCTGCGCTTCCGTCCTAGCTACTTTCCCTTCACAGAGCCCAGCGCTGAGATCGACATTCAGTTCCAAAGCGGCGCTTTGGCGGGCCGTTGGCTCGAAGTAGGCGGTTCAGGCCAAGTGCATCCAAACGTGGTGCGCAACATGGGCCTTGACCCTGAGCGTTTCATCGGCTTTGCCTTTGGCATGGGCATGGACCGTTTCACCATGCTGCGTTACGGCGTGAACGACTTGCGCTTGTTCTTCGATGGCGACATTCGCTTCTTGAGTCAATTCCAATAATTTCACGCACACACGAGATTCATCATGCAATTCCCCGAATCCTGGTTGCGCGAATTCTGCAACCCATTACTCACCACCCAAAAGCTGGCCGACACCTTGACCATGGCCGGTTTGGAAGTGGAAGAACTCCAACCCGCTGCACCGCCTTTCACAGGCATCGTGGTGGGTGAAATCAAAGAAGCGGTACAGCACCCAGACGCTGACCGCTTACGCATTTGCCAAGTCGACGTGGGGCAGGGCGCCTTGCTCAACATCGTGTGCGGCGCACCCAATGCCCGTGTGGGCATCAAAGTTCCGTGCGCCACGGTGGGCGCAGAGCTGCCACTCAGCGATGACGGCAAGCCGTTCAAAATCAAAGTGGGCAAGCTGCGTGGGGTGGAGAGCCAAGGCATGTTGTGCTCGGCCAAAGAACTCAAAATCGCCGATGACCACGGTGGCTTGCTTGAACTGCCCGTCGATGCACCCTTGGGCCAAAACATCCGCGAGTACTTGAACCTCGACGACACATTGATGACGTTGAAGCTCACACCTAATTTGGCACATTGCTTAAGCGTGTACGGCATTGCGCGTGAAGTGTCCGCCCTCACTGGATCACCATTGAAGGTGTCCACATTCCCAGGCATTGCGGCAACTAACCAAGACACCTTGGCCGTGAAAATTAGCGCCCCCGATTTGTGTGGACGCTTCTCTGGCCGCGTGGTGCGTGGCGTGAATACACAAGCGCAAACACCCGCATGGATGGTGAACCACTTGGCCCGTTGCGGTCAACGCAGCGTGAGCCCATTGGTAGATATCTCGAACTATGTGATGTTCGAGTTGGGTCGTCCCTCGCACATCTTCGACCTTGACAAAATTCAAGGTGGCTTGGAGGTGCGATGGGGCAAAACGGGTGAACAGCTGAAGCTCTTGAATGGCAACACCGTCACGGTGGACGATAAAGTGGGCGTCATCGCTGACGCGCATCAAGTCGAGTCCCTCGCCGGCATCATGGGCGGTGATGCCACGGCGGTGAGCGACGACACGCACAACATTTACATCGAAGCCGCCTTCTGGTGGCCCTCGGCCATTACAGGCCGTTCGCGTCGCTTCAACTTCAGCACGGATGCTGGCCACCGCTTTGAGCGGGGTGTCGACCCCGAGTTGACCGTGGAGCACATCGAGCGCATCACCCAGTTGGTGATCGAGATTTGCGGCACGCCCAACACGACGGTGGGCCCGATTGACGACCAACGCGTGAACATGCCCGTGGCCAAACCTGTCACCTTGCGCGTGGCGCGTGCCGAGAAAGTCATTGGCATGCCACTGACCCAGCAACGCGTGGCAGATGCTTTGCGTGGTTTGGGCTTGCCGGTGACCGAAGGCGAGGGTACGGTCACTGTGCAACCGCCATCCTTTCGTTTCGATTTGCAAATTGAAGAAGACCTGATTGAAGAAGTGGCGCGCATGGTGGGTTACAGCAACCTACCCACCACACCACCTTTGGCCCCCATCACCGCCAGTGCGTGCGAAGAAGCGCAGCGCAGTCCACACGCCTTGCGCCATCAGTTGGCGGCCTTGGGCTACCAAGAAACCATCAACTACAGCTTTGTGGATGAGCGCTGGGAACACGAGTTGGCAGGCAATGCCAACCCCATCAAGCTGCTCAACCCCATCGCCAGTCAAATGAGTGTGATGCGTTCCACTTTGCTGGGCTCTTTGCTTAATGTCGTGAAGTTCAACGTGGACCGCAAGGCTTCACGCGTGCGCGTGTTTGAACTGGGGCGCGTGTTTCACAAAGACGCTTTGGTGCAAAACACCGACACCACCGTGCAAGGGTTCGATCAGCCCATGCATGTGGCAGGCATGGCCTTTGGCAGTCCGGCCCCTTTGCAATGGGGCAGCAAAGAACAAGCCGCAGACTTCTTCGACGTGAAAGCCGATGTCGAAGCTTTACTGGCACCTGCTGTGCCGCAGTTCGAAGCAGCAGAGCACCCCGCCATGCATCCCGGCCGCTGTGCCAAGGTGTTGGTCAACGGCCAAGCCGTGGGCCACGTGGGCGAGTTGCACCCACGCTGGCGTCAAAGCTGGGACCTCAATCAAGCGCCTGTGATGTTTGAACTCTTACTCGATGCGGTGTTGCATCGCGATGTGCCTAAGTCCGCTGGCGTGGCCAAGTTTCCCAATGTCGAGCGCGACATTGCGGTGATCGTTAAAGACAGCGTCACGCACGCCCAATTGATGACAGCCGTGCATGCCGCCAAAACACAAGGCCTGCTACGCAACGCCGTGTTGTTTGACGTGTATCGTTCCAAGGCCGAAAGTGCTGCGATGGCGATGAACGAAAAGAGTTTGGCCGTGCGCCTCACGCTCAACAGCGACGAAGCTACCTTGAACGAAGCCCAGATCGAAGGCGTGGTGCAAGCCGTGCTGGCCGAGTTGGCGGCCCAAGTGTCTGCGCGCTTGCGCGCTTGATGTTCACACCTGACAAAGAGAACCGTATGGAACTTTCTTTTGAGAGCTTAGAAACGCCTGTGTTGACCAAAGCGCAGTTGGCCGATTTGTTGTTCGAGCAAATCGGCTTGAACAAGCGCGAGTCCAAAGACATGATTGATGCGTTCTTCGACCTGATTGCACAAAATTTGGTTAACGGTACCGATGTGAAAATCTCAAGCTTTGGTAACTTTCAAATTCGCACCAAAGCCCCTCGACCTGGCCGCAATCCGCGTACGGGAGAACCCATCCCGATTAAGGCGAGAAGGGCGGTGACTTTCCACGCTAGTCACAAATTAAAAGAACAAATACAGGGTGTTAGTAATAGCGGATTCAAGGACGAAGTGCAACAAAGATGAACTGGTTATAGGTGGCTGAGGATGCGAGAGCATCATGGCCGCTTTAACCGCCAAGTCGAAGTTGCCCAATGTACAAGCACCTCAGCCGAGAAGAACGATACCAAATCT